>JBDZVK010000025.1:0-16613 GCA_040255725.1 Actinomycetota bacterium | reverse complement strand
GCCCGCAACCAGGCCCGAACCACCAACCCAACCCCGACGCGCCCGCGGGCGCGCCGGCGCGTCCGGACCGGGGCGAGAGTGTCCCACCCCCCGGCTACCCTGGCTCCCAGGGAGCCAGGGTCGATGACACCGTCGATGCGGCAAGCATGAGGACCGAATTCTTCACTGGCCCGACGCGCCCGCGGGCGCGTCGAGGTCATCGCCGCGTGTGTCAACCTTTTGCCCTGGCGTGGTCGTCTACGGGGTGACCATGGAAGCCGATGCGGACTACGAGGAGTTCTTTCGCACGACGTTCGAGCGCGCCATCCGTTCGGTGAGCCGCATCGAACGAGACCCGGGCTTGGCGGAGGACGCCGCGATCGAGGCATTCGCCCGTGCCCACCTCCACTGGCGGAGCGTCGGCCCGGATCCGAACCGCGAGGCGTGGGTCCTACGCGTGGCGATCAATGCCTCCATCGATCAGGGGCGTCGGAATCGTCGCCGCCGGCGGCCCACCGACGCCGATCGCCGAGCCACCGAGATCGAGGATCACGCAACCGATCGCATCTGGGTCGTCCACGAACTTCGGCGGCTCCCGCGGCGGCAACGAGAGGCCGTCGCGCTGCGTCACCTCGCCGACCTCTCCGAACACGAGACGGCGGCTGCGATGGGGGTGAGCATCGGCTCGGTGAAGACCCACGTGCATCGTGGCTTGCGGGCGCTCGGAAGGTCGATGCACGAGTTCGAAGAAGTCGGCGCCGACGAAGAGGAGAGTGACGATGCCCGACGTCGATGATGATCTCGACCGCCTATTGGAGCGGGCGTTGCACCGAAGTCGGGCACTTCGCGTGCGCCGACGGGTCGTCACCATCACGACCATCACGTGTCTGGTGGTGATCGTCGTGGTCGCCCTGGCGACAACGGGGCTGTTGCGGCGCGGCGGCTCCGACGATGGCGCCGGCGTTCTGGTCGGTTCCTCGCCCTGCGCAGGCGTGCAGTCAGATGGCACCGATTGTGCAACCGAGCCCCCGACATCGGCCGAGACCCGAGTGCAGCTCAATTTTGCCGCCGTGGCCGTGGCGCAGGACCACGCCGTCGTCGCCGACGGCTCGATCCCGACCGTGTTCTCGATCGCCGATCTCGAATCCGACCGTCCCACCGAGCTTCGACGTTTGAAGACTCCCATGGAGATGATGGTCGGTTCGATCACCGCGATCGGTGAACAGATCGTCGTGATCGGCGGCGCTTGCGGCGAAGGGGTGACCGACGACGGCATCGAACAGCAGTGCCGGCCGGGCACGCCGGTCATCGAAAGCTTCCAGCCACGGACCGGAGAATGGAAGCGTCTGCGCGTCGATCTCGACGATGCCTTTCTCGTCGGCGCCTTGGTCAAGCCGCTCGACGACGGCCACTCGGCCACCGTGGAACTGTTCCTGCGAACTCCCGAGGCGCCGGAAGGCGAACAGCGACTCTTCGCGCTCGACACCACGTCGGGGTCGTTGCAACCTCAGGCGCTTCCACCGGACTTCACCGCAAACGACGGGCCGGTCTCCGAGTGCTTCGGAAGCGACGGAAGCGAGGCGCTGGCCCAGACCTCGACCAGCGAAAACGTGCCCGGCGCCCAACCGTCCCGGGTCTGGTGGCGGGCCTCGGCAATGCAGAAGTGGACGACGGTGTCGCTTCCCGACGCCGGAGACCACGCCTGGCGGCCGCAGGATTGCATCGAGGGCAATCTGCTGGTCGTCGCGCCGGCCGGTCCCGCCACCGACGGCGCTACCGACCCCCGGCTACAGCAATTCCTCTTCGATCGCACGACGATGGCGTGGCGTCGCCTTCCCACCGTGGCGATCTCGGCGACCGGCCAACTCGCCGGCGCCCATCATGGTCCCGGTCCTTCACGACGCTGGAAGCAGGGCCAGCTCTGGGCGTTCGACGTCGACATCGGTGGGTACCGCAACACCGGCGTACCGTCGGAGCCGCTCGGCTACGTCCGCTGGTCGGTGCCATGGGGGACCGACAGACTGGTTGCGCTCGTCGATGCTCGAGGACGAGCTTTCGACAAGTACGTCCCGATGCAGCTCAGCCTCGCGATCGTCGACCTGGGCGAAAGCACCGCGGCGCGCAACCCGCCTTGACGGCCGATCACGTTCATGTCGGTCCTCCCGGCCCAGCGTCGCCCGCGCCATCGGTAGGCTGGCCGACCATGAGCAACGACGACGCCACGGTCTTCCCCGAACACGGACTCGACCCGGCGGCGGTACTCGACCAGCTCACCCAGATGAAGAGCGGGGACCTCGACTGGCGGTCGGGGCGGGCCTTCAGCCTCGTCTACAACCCCGGAGACGACGAACACGAGGAACTCCTCGAGCAGGTCGCCACCATGTTCCAACACGAGAACGCGCTCAACCCGCTCGTGTACCCGAGCCTGCTGCAGATGGAGCTCGACCTCGTCGCGATGGCCGCCGGCCTGTTCGGCACCGCACCCAACGCCGGGTCGATCTCCTCGGGAGGAACCGAGTCGATCTTCCTCGCCGTCCAGGTGGCCCGCGACCAGGCCCGTGAAGAGCGCGGCATCGCGGAGCCCCGGCTGGTCACCGCGATCACCGCGCACCCCGCGTTCGCGAAGGCGGCGCACTACCTCGACATCGAACAGGTCTTCGTGCCCGTTCGCGGCGACGGCCGCATGGACACCGACGCGCTCGCCAACACCGTCGACGAGCGCACCGGTCTCGTCGTCGGCTCCGCGCCGTGCTACCCGTACGGGGTCATCGACGACATCCCCACCATCGCCGGCATCGCCGCCGAGCACGGTGCGCTCTGCCACGTCGACGCCTGCCTGGGAGGTTGGCTCCTGCCCTGGTTCGAACAGATCGGCGAGCCCGTGCCGCCGTGGAACTTCGCCGTGGAAGGGGTCACGTCGATCTCGGCCGATGTGCACAAGTACGGCTACACCTTCAAGGGCCTCTCCACCATCACCTACCGCACCCGCGAGCTCGCGAAGCGCCAGCAGTTCTGGTACGACAGCTGGCCCGGTGGGCTGTACGCGTCGGGCACGACCGCCGGCACCCGGGCGGCACCGCCGATCGCCGGTGCCTGGGCGGCCATCCACCACCTGGGAGCCGAGGGCTACCGCGCCAAGGCCGCCCAGGTGCGTGACGCGGGCCGGGCGTTCACGGACGGGATCGAAGGCATCGACCGGCTCGAGATCACCCACCGTCCCGACATCCCGGTGTTCGAGTTCACCGCCCGCGACGGGTCGATCCTCGCCATCGCGGATGGCATGGACCGCCGCGGCTGGCATCTCGACCGCCAACAGGGTGGTCTGCATCTCATGTTGTCGCCGGCACACCTGGCGGTCGCCGACCAGTTCATCGCGGATCTCACCGACGCCGTCGCCGAAGCACCCGTCGGCGACGGGGGGGCGACCGAACTCGAGGGCACCTACGGCGGGGTCGTGTGAGCCTCGACGCCACGACGACCCCGCGTTGGGTCGACACCGACACCGCACTGGCCGAGGTCATCGACCAGCTCAGCGCGGTGCCGGCATTCGCCCTCGACACCGAGTTCCACCGCGAGCGCACCTACTTTCCCAAGCTGGCGCTCGTGCAGATCTCCTACGAGCCCGACCAGCTCGTGCTCATCGACCCGCTGGCGGTCGATCTCGCCCCGATGGCCAAGGTGCTCGAATCCGACACGACCGTGGTGATCCACGCCGCGTCCCAGGACCTCGAGGTGCTGCGTCTGGCCACCGGCACGGTGCCGCGCAACCTGTTCGACACCCAGATCGCCGCCGGGTTCGTCGGGTACTCGAACCCCTCGCTTGCCGTACTGCACACCGGGCTGCTCGACATCGCGCTCAACAAATCCGACCGTCTCACCGACTGGCTCGTCAGGCCCCTCCCCGAACGGGTGCTCGCCTACGCCGCCGACGACGTCCGGTACCTGTTGCAGATCCACGAGCGTCTCGTCGCCGCGCTCACCGCCGACGAACGCCTCGAATGGGCGCTGTCGGAATGCGACCTGGAGCGGGCGCGTGGCGCCGAGACGAAGGACCCCGACGAGGCGTGGCGCCGCGTGAAGGGGGCCGGCCGTCTGCGCGGAAGGCCCGCCGCGGTGGCCCGCAGCGTCGCCGCCTGGCGCGAACGGCGAGCCGCCGAACTCGACATCCCCGTCCGCCACGTGCTCGGCGACCTCGCGCTGGTGTCGATCGCGCAGCGCCCGCCCCGCGACGCCGCCGCGCTGGCGAAGGTGCGCGGCATCGACAGTCGGGCTCTCAAGGGAGACAGCGCCGCCGGCCTGCTCGAGGCCGTCGCCGCCGGGCAGCAGGCCGAGCCGCCCGCCCGCGAATCGAAGGGCTCGAAGCGACCTGATGCCAATCTCGGCCCGGCGGTCGCGCTGTTGTCGAGCTGGCTCACCCAGTACGCCCACGAGCTGCGGATCGACACGCAGTTGCTCGCCACCCGCCGCGACATCGAACACTTCGTGGAGCACACCGGTCGGGGCCGCCTCGCGGACGGCTGGCGACGTGATCTGGTGGGCCGGCCCATGCAGGAACTGCTGGAGGGCTCCGCGGCGCTGGCGTTCGATGCCGAACGGGGGATCGTCCTCGAGCCACGCCGCGCCGACTGAGCAGCGACCGTATCGAACCGTTCAGGCCGGTCAGGCCGGTCCGGTCCGGACCACCACAGCCTGGCGGGCCGCGAGCTTGCCGGCGAAGTCGGAGCCGGCATCGAGGTGGCCCAGTGAATCGACGAGCACCGAACCCGCGACCCCGTCGACCACCGTGGGCTCGTCGCTCATCGAGATCAGCACCGTCACGGGCGGAGCGTCGGGCAACACCCGGCGGTAGCCGACCACGCCTGCCGGGGTCGTGCACAGCTCACAGGCGCCGTCGCGCAGCGCCGCGGTGCGCGCCCGCACCTCGAGCAGCGCCCGGTACAGGTGCAACATCGACCCGGGATCGTCCCGTTCGGTGGTCGCGTTCTTGATCGCGGCGTCCGGGGGCAGCGGCAGCCATGGGTCGCGCCAACCGTGCCCCGGCGACGCATCCCAGGGGATCGGGGCACGGCAGCCGTCGCGGCCGCCCGGGTCGAGCACCCGTTCCGCAGGCACGACCGCGTCCTCGAGGCCGAGCTCCTCACCCTGGTACAGAAACGGCGTCCCCCGCAGCGTCAGCAACAGCACGGCCGCGGCCCGGGCCCGTTCCTCCGCGCCCGCGGCGTCGACCTCGGCGCTCGGCCACCGGGCGTAGCGGGTGCGGTGGCGGGGCAGGTCGTGGTTCGAGAGCACCCAGGTCGGCCAGGCGCCGACCCGGCCGTGCGCGGTCTCCGCGGAGCGGATCGCGTCCTGCCACAGCCCGGCGTCCCAGGGCAGGTGCGTGGGCACAAAGTTGAACGACAGGTGCAGCTCGTCGTCGTCGCCGAGGTAGGGGATCATCAGGTCGATGTCCATCAGGACGACCTCGCCGACCATCATCGGCTGCTGCGGATACGAGTCGAGCAGGGTGCGGATCCGGCGGAGGAGCGGATGGGTGGCCGGGTCGTCGTGGAGCACACAGTGGGGGAGGCCCACGTACTCGTCGGGGTCGTCCGGCAGCGCAGGGTCCTTGCCGATCGCGAACACCACGTCGGCCCGGAAACCGTCGACCCCACGGTCCAGCCAGAACCGCAAGGTGTCTCCCATCGCGGCCTCCACCTCGGGGTTCGCCCAGTTCAGATCGGGCTGGCCGGGCAGGAACAGGTGCAGGTAGTACTGCCCGCTCGCCTCGTCGAGCGTCCACGCCGGGGCGCCGAGGAACGCGTCGGTCCAGTTGTTCGGCGGCCCCCCGTCGGGAGCCGGGTCGCGCCAGATGTAGAAGTCGCGGTGCGCCGCGTCGGGGCCGCCGAGGGCGTCCTGGAACCACGGGTGCGCGTCGGAGGTGTGGTTCGGCACCCAGTCGAGCAGCAGACGCATGCCGCGACCGTGCACATCGTCGAGCAGCGCGTCGAATTCGGCGAGCGTGCCGAAGAGCGGGTCGACGTCGCAGTAGTCGGCCACGTCGTAGCCGAAATCGGCCATCGGCGACGGGTAGATGGGCGACAACCAGATGGTGTCGACCCCGAGCCAGGCGAGGTGGTCGAGCCGGTCACGGATGCCCGCCAGGTCGCCGACGCCGTCGCCGTCGTGGTCGGCGAACGAGCGGGGATAGATCTGGTAGACGACGGCGTCCTCCCACCATCTGGCAGCGCTTCGAGTCGTGTCACCCATGCCCGAGACCGTACTCGCCGACCCCGGGGTACGATGCACGACCCCCTTGGGGACCGATTGGTAAAGGTTGTCGGCAACCCGTAGGATGCCCACCAGTGTCCGTGCTTTTCACGGATCCACGGACGTTCGCCTAGTGGGAGTGGCCGGTGAAAAAGGGTCGCCATCGTCGCTTCGAAGAAGCGCGTGCGCTCAAACGCACGACAAGTTCTGACTTCGATGAGTTGCTCAGCGGAGGTCGGGAAGAGCCGTGCCCGGAATGTGACGCGCTGCCGGGTGCCGATCACGCGTCGTGGTGCCGCTTCGAGGAGTCGAGCGCCGAAGACTGATCAAGCCGCGAACCGGCCGGTCGGATGGCCGGTCAGGTTCCGGCGTCGTCGAGCAGTTCGCCCAGCTTGAAGATCTCCTCGCGGCGTACCTCGCCGACGAACGCGCCCGAATCGTCGAGCACCGCCAGACGGTCGGCCTCGATCCCTTCCAGGGCGGCCAGCGCGTCGCGGAGGCGCCAGGTGAGCTGCGCGGTCGGCACGTCGGTGCGCATCACGTCGGTCACGGGCTTCGCGTTCCATTCCTCACGGGGCACCGCGGCCGCGTCCCGAAGGATGCACAGACCGACGTACCCGCCGTCGTCGTCGAGCACGACCGCGGTGCGCTGGCGGTTCTGCACCACGTGCTGCGACACGAACTCGGCGACGGACGCATCCGCAGGCAGGGTGAGCACGTCGGTCATCAACACGCTGGTGAGCGGGAGTTCGAAGCGTCCTTCCAGATAGCCGTGTCGACGGCTCTGCTGGACCGGTGACACCGACTTGTCGGCCATGAACAACTGGGAGATCGCCGCCGCGATGAGACCCGGCACGACGAAGACGGCCTTTCCCGTGGATTCGGCGACGAACATGACCCCCGCGAGCGGGGTGCGGTAACCGGCACCGAGGAACGCGGCGATCCCGAGGACGGTGAACAGCGACATCGTCGTCGCCGGATCCGACCCCGAGTGCAGCCCGGCAGCCGACAACCCGCCGGCGACCAGGCGGCCCAGGATCGCTCCTTCCACGACCAGGGGGATGAACTTGCCGCCCGCGCCGCCACCCGCGACCGTGCACGCGAACGCCAGGAGCCTGACCACCAGCAGTGCCACGATCAGCCACACGGCACGGTCCGGATCGGCGAGCCAACCGAACACCTGGTACCCGGGCCCCAGCGAGAGCGTGTCGTCGAACAGCGCCTGGGACGCGAGCACCAACGCGGCACTCCCCGCGCCGAAGGCCACCACGCGAAGCACCGGACCAACGGTGTGGGTGAGGCGCTTCGCCCAGGTCAGCGTCCACACGAAGCCGCGGGCGCCGAGCCCGGCGAGCACCCCCACCAACGCGGCGCCGAACAGGTCGACGCCGGTGAAGCTCGTGCCGGCCGTCGACAGGTGCACGATCGGTTCGGTTCCCATGACCACCACGAACGTCAGGTAGCTCGACGCCGCCGCCACCAGCGACGCGACGATGCCGTGCCGGGCGATGTCCTCGGTGTAGGGGACCTCGAGCGCATAGAGCACACCGGTCGCCGGGGCCTTGAAGATTGCCGCCAGACCCCCGGCCGCGCCGGCGACCAGCAACGCCTTCGCGTCCTCGGACCTGAGCAGCCGGCCGACCCGTGACTGGGCGGCCGAACCGATCGCGGAACCGATGTAGATGGCGGGACCTTCGAACCCCATCGCTCCGCCCGAACCGAGGGTGGCGACGCTCGCGAGCACGCGGCCCAGCACCGGACGCTGCTCGAGGGGCCGCCGCTTGTCGTGGTAGGCGGTGATGTACGCGTCCGAGGTGGTCGGATCGGCACCTCCGGCGACGAAACGCAGACACGCCCACGCCACGACGAGCCCGCACGCGGGCGCGGCTGCCCGGACACCCAGCGGCGCGTCGAACAGGTTGCCGAGCGCGGCCTTCGCGGTGACCGCGTCGAAGGCGGCGACCGCCAGGCCGGTGACGACACCCACGATGACCGCGGCGGCGAGCAGCACCTGTCGACGACGGTCGACGATCAGGGCGCGCAGGTGCAGCATCACCAGATGGCTTAGCAGCCGACTGCTGAACCTCGGCACACCGGGTCGGCACATTGGGCCGTCGGTCGGGGTCGGTCGTAGCATGACGGCCCGCCCGATGTCCCCTTCCGCGCCCGCACCCGAGAATCCCCTCCGCAACATCGCCCTCGTGGCGCACGTGGACCACGGCAAGACCACGCTCGTCGATGCGTTGCTGCGCGCCTCAGGGGCGTTCGCGGACCGCCGGAGCGTGGTCGAACGGGTCATGGACACCGAGGACCAGGAGCGTGAGCGCGGCATCACGATCCTCGCGAAGGCCGCCTCGTTGGACTGGCAGGGCACCCGGGTGAACCTGGTCGACACCCCCGGCCACGCCGACTTCGGCGGTGAGGTCGAACGGGCACTGACCATGGTCGACGGCGCACTGTTGCTGGTCGACGCGGCCGAAGGCCCGCTGCCCCAGACCCGGTACGTGCTCTCGAAGGTGCTCGCCGCGGGGCTGCGGACGATCGTGGTGATCAACAAGGTCGACCGCGCCGACGCCCGACCGGCCGCGGTGCTCGACGAGATCTACGAGCTGTTCCTCGACCTGGGTGCCACCGAAGACGACATCGACTTTCCCGTGATCAGTTGCATCGCCAAGCAGGGTCGAGCCGTCGATGGACTCGACACGCCCGGCGACGACGCCGATCTCACCCCGCTGTTCTCGGCGATTCTCGCCGCGGTGCCGCCCCCGGGCGGCGACCCCGACGCGCCCCTGCAGGCACTGGTCACCAACCTCGACGCGTCGGACTACCTGGGTCGTCTCGCCATCGGGCGGGTCGCCCAGGGTCGACTGGTCCAGGGTGCCCAGGTGGCGCTGCTCGGAGTCGACCCCGACAAGGTCGTGAAGCGGCGGCTCGCCTCGCTCATGTCGTTCACGGGGATCGGACGCGCGGACGTGCCGGAGATCGCCGCGGGCGACCTGTTCGTCGTCTCGGGCTTCGACGAGGTCGAGATCGGTGACACCTTCGCCGATCCCGACCATCCGGTCGCGCTGCCCCGCCTCGCCGTCGACGAGCCGGTGCTGACGATGACGTTCGGCCCCAACACGTCGCCGTTCGCCGGGCGCGACGGCACCTACGTCACCTCGCGGCAGGTGCGTGAGCGTCTGGAGCGCGAGGTGTTGGGGAACGTGTCGATCCGGCTCACCGACACGGCAACGCCCGACGTGATCGAGGTCGCCGGGCGCGGCGAGCTCCAGCTCGCGGTGCTGATCGAGTCGATGCGGCGGGAAGGGTTCGAGTTGCAGGTGAGCCGCCCCGAGGTCATCGTCCGTGAGATCGACGGCCACCGCTGCGAACCGGCCGAGCGCGGCATGGCCGACGTTCCCGACGACCACGTCGGCACCGTCACCCAGGCGCTCGCGCCCCGCCGTGGTGTGGTGGTCGACCTGCGCCCGGGCGACACGGGACGGACCGTGGTCACCTTCACCGCACCCGCCCGTGGCCTCATCGGGTTCCGCAGCCAACTGCTCACCGCGACCCGCGGGACCGCCCTGTTGCACACCCACGCCGAAGGCTGGATGCGCTGGGCCGGTGACCTGCCGAGCCGTTCCGGCGGGGCGATGATCGCCGACCGCAAGGGCACCACGACGGGCTATGCGCTCGACAACCTCCAGGCTCGGGGGGAGTTGTTCTTCGGCCCGGGCGTCGACGTGTACGAGGGCATGGTGATCGGGGAGAGCGCCCGCGCCGACGACATGGTCGTCAACGTCGTACGCGAGAAACAGAAGACCAACATCCGCACGCACTCCCACGACGAGGGCATCAAGCTCGCCGCGCCGCGCGCCATGACGCTGGAAGCGGCGATCGAATGGATCGCGGACGACGAGCTCGTCGAGGTGACTCCGGCGAACATCCGGATCCGCAAGCGGCTGCTCGCCGAGCCGGACCGCCGACGGTCGCAGCGCCGCCGGACCTGACGCGGCCGGTCGAACCCCTCAGGCCAGGGTCGAGAAAGCCAGGTCCGCGGCGCGTTCCACGTCGGCGGCACACGTCACCAGCACCGGCACCCGGCCCTGGGCCCGGCGACCGAGCGCCTCGGTGGCCGCGTCGATGTCCATGCCGCGTTCGTCGGGGACGTCCACGATGAGGCGTTCGAAGAGCACCCCGTGCAACCGGGACTGCGTCTCGGCGGCGACGTTCGCATGACGGTAGGTGAGACGCCCGGCGCGCAGGTCACCGCTGGGGGTCACCCGGAACGTCCCCACGGGAGCGCCGCGGCGACGCAACTGCGCCGCAAGGGTCACCACGAGCCAGTGCTGCCAGGCGGTCCGGGCGTCGTTGAAAGCCAGCAGGTTGTCGAGCCGGATCGGATCGAGGTTCCGCCGAAGCAGGTCGATGGCGGGTTGGTACTGGTGGCTGCGGCGACCACCCGCCGCCTTCGCGACGTCACGCTTGCTCGGCCGGCGGCGACTCACGTCCCGCATGGTGCGGTGCTCGAGGTAGCGCCGCGCCTCGTCGCCGTTGCCCCGGGCACGCTGCAGCACCTCGTCGTCGTAGGCCTGTCGGGCCACCGGGTCGGCGTCGGCGGCGGCACGTTTGATCGCGCTGAGGGCCGCCACCAGGACGCGGTTCTGCGGGGTGTCGTACGCGCGCCGCGCCGTGAGGCAGATGAACACGTCGGTCGCGCCGGCGGTCCCGGCCCGGGCCGACATCGTCTCGGCCCACAACACCGGGCCGCGCACCTCTCCCTGGCAGCGCTCCGCCGTCTGGACCGTCGTGATCGACAGGTTCCGGAGCACCTCGGGCATGGCCAACAGCAACGCATCGGCTTCGCTCGAGGTGGCCACGAGTGCCCCGGCGAGCTGACGGATCACCTCCGGCGACAGCCCGAACAGTGCCCGCGCCGCGTCGTGCACCGACAGTGGGCGTGCCAGGTTGTCCCACAGCACCCGGGTCGCGGCGTGGGGATCGTCGCGAGCGACCGGCCGACGGCCGGGCGCTTCACCCGACACCGTGTCGGTCACGGATCAGCCCGCGAGCTCGACACCGAGCACGTCGACCATCGTGCGCTTCACCTCGAGCGCCTCGGCCGGCTCGAGCATGTCGGCCATGACCCGGAACAGTCGGCGACCCTTGGCGTCGTCGATCCCCTCGAACTGGGGGAGGAAATAGGCGTAGAACACCTCGAAGAGCAGGCGCGAGCGTGAGATGTCGTCCTTGGAACGCCGCCGGACGTACTTCATCGAGTCGAGGAACACCGCGGGGCCGAGATCCTGGAAGGTCCGTAGCGCGAGCAGTTGCTGGATCAACTCCGAACTGCCCAGGAGCCGCCGGAACCCCTCGTCGTCGGGGGAGGGGACCTCGATGAACGCGAAGCGGCGCATCAGCGCATAGCTCATCTCGAACAGCAGGTTCTTGTCGAACACGTTCATCGTCGAGATGATGCGCCAGGTGCTCGGCACCCGGATCGGTTCGGTGTTGTCGGGCGCTTCGACACCCGGCGGCACGATCGACAGGTGACGCGGGTTGCCCGCCCGCTTGAAGGGCAGCACCACCGCCTGGCCCGAGAGCACGGTGAAGAGCTGCCCGAACGCCCGGTCGAAGTTCGACCGGTTCATCTCGTCGATCACGAGCCAGCGGCCGCTCTCGATCGCCTCGACGAACATGCCCGGCCTGAAGATCAACCCTTCGTTCGTCGGCTGGAAGCCTCCGATCGTCTCGAAGGTGGTCCATTCGGTGGTCGCGGTGGTCGGCAGGTAGCCGGTGCACATCATCGAGCGTTGCCCGACCTCGCCTGCCAGATAGGCGAGCGTGGTCTTCCCGGTTCCCGGCGGACCGGTCAGGATGACGTGCTTGCCGGCGTCGACGGCGGCGACGAGCTGATCGATGAGAAACGGAGGGAACTCCATCCCCTCCGCCTCACACGCCTTCTCCAGTTCTGCCGCGGTGAATTCTGCCATGGAATGCCATCGGCCTGCGGACCCGGGCCTTGAGGGATCGTCGGGTCACCCGGGCCCGGTTCGGTGCCGCCGCACCGCCGGATGAGGCAGGAAGACCGGCGCGGATGCCGCCCGGGCCCGCCGCTCGACGATGTGGTCGACCAGCAGTCGGTACGCGGTGGGGGAGGTGAGGGCGACCAGTTCTTCGCGCAGCGACGCGAAGGCCGGGTCGTCGCCGATGAACGCGTCGGGCGCGTCGGTGCACCACCAGTGGAAGTCGGCGCCGCCCTCACCCCAGTCGCGGCGCTTCCATTCGCGGATCGTCGAGGTCACGTGACCGTCGTCGCCGACGACGTCGATTCGCCGCAGCGGAACCTGCCAGCACACCTCGGGTTTGAGGTCGAGAAAGCTCACGCCGCGGCGCTGCGCCGCGAAGTGGAAGGCGCACCCCGGACCGGTCGCGAACCCGGGGCGGTTCAGGAAGATGCAGGCGTCGTCGACGAGGCGGGTCATCGAACCCCCGTCGGGCAGGTCCTTGGTGGGTCCCCCACGCCGACGGGCGACCGGAGCGAACTGCCAGAGGTCGTCGTCGAGCTCGGCGGCGGCACGCTCGACCCGGGCACGGTCGGCGGCATCGTTGAAATGGGCGCCATAGGAGCAACAACCCTGTTGCAGGTCGGTGGCGTCCTCGGTGAGCACGCCCTGGCAGCCGCGCCCGAAGATGCACGTCCAGTTCGACGTGAGGAACGTGAGGTCGAACACCCAGGTCCGTTCCTCGTCGGGGTCCTCGAAGCTGACCCATTCGTGGCGGTCCTGAGCCTCGTTCGCGGTCACGTCGCGGCTACCGCGCCGGCGGCCAACTCGTCGTAGAGCTCGCCCGCCGCGCACAGTCCGCGCCAGAACTGGTCCATCACCATGCGCTCGTTCGGAGCGTGGATCCGGTCGCCCGGAAGCCCGACGCCCAGGAAGATCACCGGTGCGCCGAGCACCCGGCCCAGGGTCTCCTCCGGGCCGGACCCGCCCACCCGGGTCAGCAGTGGTTCGCGGCCCCACACGGTGGTGATCGCCCGCCGAAGTGCGGCGAAGCTCCAGTGGTCGGTGTCGGTGCGGGCGGGCGCCACGCCACCGTGCCAGGTGATGGCGACGTCGATGCCGTCGGCCACCTCGCGTCGGATCCAGTCGGAGACGAGCGTCATGATCGCTTCGGGATCCTGGTCGGGCACCAACCGGAAACTGATCTTGGCCTGGGCCGAGGCGGGCACGATGGTCTTGATGCCCTCACCGGCGTAGCCACCGGAGAACCCGACGACCTCGGCGGTCGGTCGAGCGCCGACCCGCTCGAGCGTCGAACGGCCGGCCTCGCCCTCGAGGCGCGCGCCACCGGCGAGCCGACCGAACGCGTGCTCGTCGAAGGGCTGGACGGCGAGCGACTCGGCCTCGGCCGTGGTCGGCTCGGCCACGTCGTCGTAGAACCCCGGCACCGCGACCCGCAGGTCGGCGTCGTGCAGACGGGCGACCAGACGGGCCAGGTGGTGCAGCGGGTTCGCCACGGCACCTCCGAAGGTGCCCGAGTGCAGGTCGGTCGACGCGGTCGTCAACGTCACGGTCGCGGCGACCAGCCCGCGCATCGACACGTCGGTGGAGGGCACGTCGGGGGCGATCATGCCCGTGTCGGACACGACGATCACGTCACACACCAGGTCGTGCGCCCGTTCGCGCAACAGCGACTCGAAGTGCGGACTGCCGACCTCCTCCTCGCCTTCGATCAGCAGCTTCAGGTTCACCGGCAACGCGCCCCGGTCGGCGAGCGTCGCCCGTACGGCTTCGAGGTGGTACAGCACCTGGCCCTTGTCGTCGATCGCCCCGCGGGCGCGGCACTCGCCGTCGACGACGACCGGCTCGAACGGGGGATGCGCCCAGGCCTCGATCGGGTCGACCGGCTGGACGTCGTGGTGGCCGTACACCAACACGGTCGGCGCACCCGGCGGGGCGCCCGACCACTCCGCGAACACCGACGGATGGCCGGGCGTCGACACGATCTCGACGCGCTCGAATCCCGCACTCCGACAGGCACCGGCCAACCATTCCGCGGACCGGGCGACGTCGGCCGCATGCTCGGGCACGGCCGAGATCGACGGGATCGCCAACCATGCGAACAGCCGGTCGACCACGGCGTCGGCCTCGGAGGTGCAGTAGGCGGCGAGCCGGGGGCGCGACATCGGACCAGCAGCCTACCGGTCACCCCCGCCGCGCAGGCAGTGTCACCGTCGCGTGCGACGATGGCGTCCATGCACGACTCCCACGACGACCTGAGGATCCAACTCGAGACCATCTCCGAACAGCTCGGTGACCGGATCATGGTGCTGCTGCGCGACGCGCTCGAGGCCGGTGCACCCGGGCGACCACCCGCCGAGAAGCTGCTCAGTCGTGCCCGCGCCGCCGTCGACAAGGCCGCGGGGCTGCTCCGTCAGGTCGAGGAACGCTCCGGCGACTGAACGGGGCCGGCCACGAGCTCGTTCAACGCGTCGATGACGAGGTACAGCTCGGCGATCCGGTGCGGGTCGAGGGCCAACTCCACCCGCACGGCGTCGAGCTCGTCGCCGCCGGCGATCTCGGCCGGCCGTGGATCGACCACCGCGAGCCCCGCGCCGTCGGTCGTCATCGACGCGAAGCGGTCGTTCAGCGCGGCGAGCTCGCGTGCGTCCGGAGCACGGTTCAGCCGGATCACCAGCCGCGAGCCGAACCAACGGATAGAGCGGTAGTTGGCGTAGTAGCGATCGATGAACGCCAACGCCTCGTGGTGGTCGTCGCACAGATGCACCAGACCCGGATCGGTGGCGCCCACGTACCCGCGTGCCGCCACGTGGTCGACGACGAAACGTTGCCAGGCCTGCCAGTAGTCCCCGCCGGGGACGTCGAGCAGCACGACCGGAGCCGGCACGGACTTGCCGGTCTGCTGCAGCGTGATGAGCTCCACGGTCTCGTCGAGGGTGCCGAAGCCACCGGGCATCGCCACGTACGCGGAGGACTCCTTCATCAACATCAGCTTCCGGGTGAAGAAGTACTTCATCGACACGAGCTTCGTGTCGCCGGAGATGATCTCGTTGGCATCGGCTTCGAAGGGCAGGCGGATCCGCACGCCGAACGAGTTCTCACGCCCGGCGCCCTCCATGGCGGCGAGCATGATGCCGGGCCCGGCCCCGGTGACGGCCATCCACCCCCGTTCCGCGGCCAGGTGCATCAGCTCGCGTGCCTGCACGTACAGCGGGTCGGACTCCTGGGTCCGTGCCGACCCGAACACGGTGAGCTTGCGGCGACCCCGAACCGGCGCGAACGCCGCGAACGCCTGGCGCATCTCGCGCAGGGCCGCGGAGGCGATCTTCAGGTCGAGGCGGTCCGCGTCGATCGACGCGAGCCGCACCCCTTCCACGAAGATCCTCCGCAACAGGTCACGGTTCTCGGCGGGCGCGATCTCGTCGAGGAGGGCATCGATCTGGTGGTCCCAGCCGCCGTCGCCGGTCGTGTCCCGTCGCCGCTTCGCCTCGTGGCGATGCTCGGTCACACCGCGACCGGTTCCGGCCGACCGCGCTCGACCCGGCCGTACAGCGTCGTGCGCTGCACGAGTGGACGTCCCAACGGGGCGACCAGTTCGCCGAAGCCCGCCTCGTCCATCATCTGGCCGTGCTGGGCGCCGGCGGCCCGAGAGATGTTCTCGTCCATGAGGGTCCCGCCCAGGTCGTTCGCCCCGGCGCTGAGCAGCTGCCGTACGCCGGGGGCGCCCAGCTTCACCCACGAGGCCTGCACGTTGTCGATGCTCCCGGCATACGCGATCCGCCCCACCGCGTGCATGAGCACCGATTCGCGGAAGGTCGGCCCCCGGCGTGAGCGGCGACGCAGGTAGATCGGCGAGGCCATGTGGACGAAGGGGAGCGGCACGAACTCGGTGAACCCGCCGGTGGCATCCTGCAGGTCCCGGGTGCGCAGCAGGTGCCGGGCCCAGTGGCGTGGTCGTTCGATCGAGCCGTACATGATCGTCACGTTCGAGCGCAGGCCGACCGAGTGCGCGGTGCGGTGCGCGTCGAGCCATTCGTCGGTGTCGATCTTGTCGGGGCACAACTCGGCCCGGATCTCGTCGTCGAGGATCTCCGCGGCCGTCCCGGGCAGGGTCTTCAAGCCCGCGTCGACGAGACGTTGCAGGTAGTGGGCGAGCGGCTCGTCGAGCCGCCGTGCCCCTTCGGTCACCTCGAGCGCGGTGAAGGCGTGGATGTGGATCTCGGGGGCTGCTGCGTGCACCGCCCGGGCGACGTCCACGTAGTAGTCGCCGTCGAAGTTCGGGTGGATGCCTCCCTGCAGACACACCTCGGTCGCCCCCAGTTCGGCGGCCTCGACGGCCCGCTCGGCGATGTCGTCGAGGGTCATCAGGTACGGCCG
>JBDZVK010000315.1:0-3072 GCA_040255725.1 Actinomycetota bacterium | reverse complement strand
CACGTTCCCGATGGTCGCCTTCCAGGACCGGGCGATCTCCGACACGCTGTGCGCGCTGTTGTGCCACGGCGTGTTCGATCGCTATCCCAACGTGCGTGTCGCCTCCATCGAGAACGGGGCGATGTGGGTGCCCGACCTGCTCCGCAACCTGGCCGATGGCTACGGCAAGATGCCGTTCTCATTCGGCACCGACCCGGTGGAGCGCTTCCGGTCGAACGTGTGGGTCGCGCCCTATTACGAGGACGACATGGACGTACTCAAAGAAGCGGTCGGGATCGACCATCTGCTGTTCGGCTCGGACTTCCCGCACGCCGAAGGGCTGCCCGACCCACTGCTGTACACCAAGGACATCCCGACCTACGACGAGGTCGAGACCCGCAAGGTCATGCACGACAACGTGCACGAGCTCATCACGCCCCGCCCCACCTGATCGCCGACCCGCCCGCGTTCTGGGTGCCGGTTCCGGACACCCGGCGTCCGAAAACCGCGCCCAAAATGTAGGGCGATAGCGGGGTTCGCTCAGACGGTCGTGCCCCGATACCCAATAGAGTCCCAAGGCGTGACCATCACCGGAGCGAGCGCCGGGCCGACCCGCGGCAGTTCGCCGGTGGGAACCCCGCAGGGCGAAGGCGCGGTCACCGCACCGATGAAGCGTTGGGGGCCCCTCGCCACCCTTTCATGGTCACACCTGTTGAACGACGGTGCCTCCAACTACCTGCCCGGGGTCCTGCCGGCGATCCTCACGTCTCTGGGCGCTCCGGTGCGCATGGCGGGCGGCCTCATGGCGGTGTTGATCGCCGGCCAGATGCTGCAGCCCGTCGCCGGATGGATCGCCGACCGCCTCGGTGGCCGGGTGATGGTGGCGGTCGGGTTGACGCTGACGTCGGTCGGCGGCGGGTGCATCGCGGTGGTGCACTCGACTTGGGCGTTGCTCGTCGTCCTCGCACTCATCGGCGCGGGCGGAGCGTTCTTCCACCCGCCGGCACTCGCGAGTGTCCGCAGCCTGCTGGCGGGACGCCACGGGTTGATCACCTCGGTCTTCCTGGTCGGAGGAGAGATCGGCCGGGGCCTGTGGCCGACCCTCGCGGGGTTCATCGTCGCCCGCTTCGGCCTCGATGCCCTCTGGGTGCTCGCGGTGCCCGGCGTGCTGACCGTTCCGCTGCTCGTGCGGATGACGCCGCGGCTGCAGCGGACCCCTCGCTCGACGGTGAAGATCGACTGGTGGGCGCATCGGGGTCCGCTGGCCTCACTCGTCGGGTACCGCTCGATCCAGGCGCTCATCGTGTACGCGTTGTCGACCTACATCCCGATCAGGTGGCACCTCCAGGGAGGATCGCTCGTGCAGGGCGCGTCGATCATCACCACGATGATCACCGTCGGCATCGTGGGCAACCTCGCCGGCGGTCATCTGGTCGACCGGATCGGCCGAGGGCCGGTGCTGCACCTCGCCGCGGTCGCCACCGCGGTGTTCGTCGTGCCGCTGGCCTTCCTCGACGGGATGTGGCTGTGGGTCTTCGCCGCGCTGGTCGGGATCGCCCTGTTCCTGTCGATCACCGCGTCGATCCTCGTCGGGCAGGACCTCTTCGAGGAGAACCCGTCGATGGGTTCGGGCATCGCACTGGGGTTCACCAACGGCGTCGGGGCGGTGCTGCTGTTCGTGGTGGGCCTGTTGGTGAGCGACGGCGACGTCACCGCGATCTTCCTGACGCTCGCGGCACTCAGCCTGACGTCGGTGCTGTTGGTCTTCACGCTGCCACCCCGCCTCTTGGACCCCCGGTAGCGGCACCGCGTCGTTTTGGGTGCGTGTTCCGGACGCTCAGTGTCCGGAACACGCACCCAAAAGATCAGTGTGGGGCGATCCGGGCTCGCCGCACGGCCGCGACCACCTCCCACGGGCGATGGAACACCTGATCGTCGGTGACCCGGACGAGGCGGAACCCTGCCTGACGGAGCTTCTCGGCACGCTCACGATCGGCCCGCACGTCACTCAGCGCCGTGTGGAACCGTTCACTGTCGACCTCGACGACCAGACGCCGGGACCGGTCGAAGAAGTCGACGCGCCCGCACCAGGAATCGGCCCCGAGATCGACCTGGCGCTCCATGGCCGGCAGGTGCGCGTCGCGGAGGATCTCCGCGAACCGGCCTTCCAGTCCACTGGCCGGGGGCACGTAGTCATCGTCCCGGTCATCGAGGATCGCCCGGAGCGTTCTCACGCCGCGAACGCCCGAACCGGCCACCTCGTCGAGCAGGCGCCTGGTCGAGCGACCCGAGAGGATCCGCATCGACCAGAGGCGATCGAAGAGTCGCTCGGCACGTTGCGGCGAAACCGTCGCGCACAGCTGCAACACCAGCAGTTCCGGGCGTACGACGGGCACGCCGTCCAGTACCGTGCCGTAACCGGGCCGCAATGCCCGCATCCGGTGAACGGTGCCCACGGGCCGGTGGACCGGATGGCTGCGTCGGACGATCACGACGTGGGCGGGACAGAGCTTGAAGCCTGGTATGCCCCACAGGGCGGCGGCCGAGGTATGGGACAGCAGCGCACCGTCGCCGGCATCGAGCACCGCGGCGAGCGCACGTTGGAGGTCGGTGCGTGGGGCGGCGAGGTGGCGCATCAGACGCGGCCCCTCGCGTACCCACTCCCGACCCGAACCGCGTCGGTGGACGGTGCGGGGCGGCAGCACATTGGCTTGTTCCCTCGTCAGGAGCCCGAGTTGCCCAGCGGCTTGTCGTCGGAGTCGGGGTTCGAGAGCGATCGGAGCGTCTGGATCGGTGACTGACATACCGGCCATTGCACTCCGCGGGTGGGACAGTGGCGCCTCATCAGATGTTTTGGGTGCGGGTTCCGGACCGTCAGTGTCCGGAACCCGCACCCAAAACGAAGACGGCAGCAGTCCGCGGGGGTCAGGCCCAGGCTTCGGCGAGTGCGCTCAGCGCGTCCGGGGCCTCGCGGGTGCGCTGCCACGGTGCGACGATGATCCGGTCGAGCCCCAGGGCTTCCCATGCCGCGAGGTCATCGGGGTGGCGCACCGATGCGCCCATCGTGATCGGCGTCGAGCCGGGGGCGCGGCC
>JBDZVK010000314.1:1720-3081 GCA_040255725.1 Actinomycetota bacterium | reverse complement strand
CGATGACCCCGTCGGAGGAGCCAGCCCCACGCAGATCGACGGCGACCACGACGAACCCGGTCGCCGTCCAGAACGCCGGGTCGGGTGCCTCCCAGGTAGTGAGCGCGGAGAAGCGCACCTCATCGGGTTGTCGCATGATCCGGTACCGCCAGGGAATCGTCCACCGGCCGCGGTGCATCGTCGGCATGCGGTCCTTGCCGTAGGGGTGGGCGCACAACACGACCGGACGCGGCGTCGCTTCGTCGGTGCGGAACACGTTCGCGCGCAGCACGGTGCCGTCGCGGGCGGTGACGGGCGCGTCGCGCTCGACCACCACCTCGGCCGGCGGGTCGGTCACGACCACCGGCGGGCGGACGACACTGCGCACCTTGGCGAGTCCGTGGGCGAGCCAGCCGGGCCGTGGCCGCCAGGGTCGATCGAACACGGGATAGGGCGACGTCATCAATTCCCTCCAACTGGTGTGTGAGGGCGTCGGCCGGGTCGATCGTGGCGCCGGTCGGGTGTCGAGTGCCAACGGCACGTTACCCGGCCGATCATGTGCATCGCCAGGGGATGGGTCGTCCCGGCCCGACCGCGACGATCGGCTCACGAGGACCGGCCTCGAAGTCGACCCGGGGTGTCGGCGCTCGAGTGGACGCGCAGCATCCCGGGCGTACCGAGACGAGCGAACAGGTCGGATGGAGGGCCCACGCGGCAAGGATCGCGCCGAACACCAATCGTGCGCCCGCGGTCACCACGACGGTTCCCCAGCTTCTGCGGCCCTTTGTAGACGTTTATAACCGGTTGTAATACAATGACGCCGGTGACCGGGCTGCTCGATCTCGATCCGCTCGACGATCGAGACCCGTTCGAGATCGACGACCAGGCCGCCCATCTCTTCAAACATCCCAGGCTCGGCATCGATGACATCGTCGATGTCTGGCAATCGGACCCGATCTTCTACCCAGCGATCCCTCCAGCGCACCGGCTCATGGTCGCCGATGTTGCCGGGACGGTACTTGTGGGCCCATCGCAGCACCGTGATCCGGTGACCCGAAAAAGTGTCGGCCGATCGGTTGCTACGTCGCAGCCACTCACCTCGTCACCCGCTATCGGGAGGACCAATGACCCAGAAGCACATGACCCCGGAACATGAGTACGAGTTCTACGCCCGGCCGGAGAATCAGGAACCCCGCGGCGTCGGTCGTCGGAGGAAGCGTTCGAAGTTGACCGAAGTCGTACCCGTTCGGTTCCCGCCGGAAACGCTCGATGTGGTTCGGCAACGCGCCGAAGCAGACGATCGGTCGGTGTCGAGCTGGATCCGACGGGCCGTCGAACGCGAGTTGAACGAGCAAGCCGGCTGAGCGCAAGACAGGGCGGTA
>JBDZVK010000314.1:0-1620 GCA_040255725.1 Actinomycetota bacterium | reverse complement strand
TACTCGACCGCCGACTGCTGGCGGGTCTCGTGGCGGCTCATGACGATGATCCGCTCGACGCAGAGTTGGTGCGCCGCGAGCACGAGGTGCAGCCCGACCGCGCCGTCACCGACCACGACGACGGTACGGCCGGGGGCGACCTCGGCAGCAGCGGGCGCGAGCCAGCCGGTGTCCAGCACGTCGGACGCGGCGAGGTAGCTGGGTACCAGATCGGCATCGGGCACCAGGGAGTGGCCGATGAGCACCGCGGGTCGGCCCGGCATCTGTTCAAACACTGCGGTCGCGTCCGCGACGTAGCCGGGAAAGTGGCAGGCACCGGGGGTGCGTCCGGATCTGCCGTGGCCACGGAAGTCGAGGCGGACCAGCCGTTGCTCGTCGGCCAGGTGGGGGACCAGCCACGACCACGTCGCGGTGCTCTGCGTGATGCCGTGCGGCACGAGCACCGGCGGTGCGTCGGGCGGCGCCGTCGTCTTGCGGGACGCCCCGGCCGGCCGTGCCCGTGGGCCCTGGTGGTTCGTCGGCCCCAGGCCGGGAAGCCCCACAGCGATTCGGCGTCCCACCCCGGGCGGCCGGAGCCCGACAGCCGGAGGCCACCATGCGCGCATACCAACTGACCGAACCCGGAACAGCGGAGGTTCGCCACGTCGATGATCCCGATCCACGACCCGGCGAGGTGCTCGTGAAGGTCACCGGTGCGGGCGTGTGTCATTCGGATCTGCACATCCTGCATGCCCCCGAATCGCTCTTTCCCCTACCGATGACCTTCGGCCACGAGATCGCCGGCACCGTCGCCGGGGTCGGCGACGGCATCACCGGCTGGGACGAGGGCACCCCGGTGCTGGTCTATCTGGCCTGGGGGTGCGGGCACTGCCGCCACTGCGCCGTCGGCGCCGAGAACTACTGCGAGGCCCACCCCCGCAACACCCCACCCGGCCCGGGTCTCGGCGTGGACGGTGGCATGGCCGAGTTCATCTCGGTGCCGAAGCGCCACGCCGTGCCCATGGGCGACCTCGACCCGGTCGACGCGGCACCGCTCACCGACGCGGCGCTCACCCCGTATCACGCGATCGCGTTGTCGCGGGAGCGCATCGACCCGAGCGCGACGGTCGTGGCCATCGGCGTGGGCGGCCTGGGCCACATGGCCTTGCAGATCCTCCGGGCGACCTCGGGTGCGACGATCGTCGCGGTCGACACCGACGAGCACCGGCTCGCTCAGGCCGGCGAATTGGGCGCGCACCATCTGCTCGATTCCGATGCGAACACAGCGGGCGAGATCATGAAGATCACCAAGGGCGTGGGTGCGGATGTCGTGTTCGACTTCGTCGGGGTGGGGCCGACGCTCGCCATGGCCGCAGCGAGCATCGGCAGCTACGGCCAGATCACCGCCGTCGGCCTCGGTGGCGGCGAGTTGGCGTTCCGCTCGGAGCCGATCCCGCTGGCGCTGCCGTGGGGCACCACGATCTCCCGGCCCTACGGCGGCACCCGGCGCGACCTCTCAGAGGTCGTGGCGCTCGCCCAGCAGGGTGAGATCGCAGTGCACGTCGAACGGTTCGGGCTCGACGACGCGGCCGACGCGCTCGACAAGCTGGAACAGGGCCGGATCGAAGGCCGGGCCGTGCT
>JBDZVK010000313.1:0-3090 GCA_040255725.1 Actinomycetota bacterium | reverse complement strand
CTCCAGGCGCCGATGCGCGTGCTCGACGGAGCGGTTCCGGGCCGCGACTTCGACTACTTCTACGGTCCGCTGTCGTTGTTGATCCCGGCCGGCGCCTACCGGATCGCGTCGCCGAGCCTGGTCGTCGAGCGCGCTGTGGGCGCCGGCTACGTCGCGCTCGTGGGCGTGGGGCTGTACCTGGTGGGTCGACGCTGGTCGTGGCTCGTCGGTCTGGCGATGGGGCTTGTCGCGGTGCTCATCGGAGCGCTGTCGATCACCGCGCTGCCGATCATGGGTGCCATCGGCGGGCTGGTCGCCGCGGTGGCCGCTGCGGTGTCGGGACGGCCGCCCCGGACCCGGGCAGCGGCGGCAGGCCTGGCGTGCGCATTCGCGATCCTGCTCCGTCCGGACTTCATGATCTGGGCGGTCGTGCTGCTCGGAGCGCTGACGCTGGTGCGCGCCGTCCGGCCGGTCGCCTGGATCGTGGCGGCGGTCGGTCTGAGCCCGTACCTGTGGCTGGTGATCACGGCGGGGTGGTCGACGACCTGGCACAACCTGGTCACCGATGCGCTGCACGTCGCCTCGGAGCGCCACCTTCCCTGGCACGCCGACCTCGGAGGAACGGGGATCCTCGCGATCATCGGAGCGCTCACCGCGCTGGGGGCGCTCGTGCTGGGTATCGGCCGACGTCGGGAGGTCACCGGGGTCGCGCTGATCGGCCTCGGCGTCATCGGGTTCTGCCTCGTCCCCGAGTACCTCCAACGCGCCGACGGGGTCCATGTCGTCTACGTCACGATGGTGCCCCTCGCCACGCTCGTCGCCGTCGCGTACGAGCTGATCGGCACCGTGGCGTGGTTCCGTGGCCGGCTCGGCTGGCGCCAGGCCGCCGCGATCGGCGTCGCCGCGCTGGTCGTGCTGGGGCTCCGCCCGAAGTTCGTCGCCCGGTCGACGCTGCGCGACGCCCGGACCTTCGCGCGGGGCGGACTCGTCTACGACGTCACCAACCGCGGCAGGACCTGGTATTTCCGTTCGGCCGACGAGGCCCGCCGGCACGCGCAGCTCGTGCGCGCCGCCGAGCGGATCGCACGCCCCGGCGACGTGCTCTTCGTCGGGCCGACCGCACTCGACCGCCCCACCTACACCGACGGGAGCTTCTACACCCTGTTGCCCGACTACGACCAGCGCACCCACTACTACGATTTTCATCCGCGCATCGCCCAGGTCGACGGCCACCGGCTGGCCGCCGACGTCGCCGCTGCCGACGTGGTGATCCTGTGCGACGTCGGTTTCGACGAGGACAACCTCTCGGCCCGCCCGGGTTCCGACGAGGCCGAGAAGGTTGTCGCCGCCCGGTTCACGCTCGTCACCCGTGCCGGCGACTGCCGCCTCTACCGGTCCGAGGGGAGCGGGGACGTGACCTCGTGAACGACGAGCTGCGCCTCGCGTACGTGATCTCGGCCTACCGGTTGCCGCAGCAACTCGTGCGCCTCGTCGATCTGTTGGACGAACCGACCACCTCGTTCGTGATCTCGGTCGATCGCCGGACCGACGATGCGACGTTCTCGGCGATGCACCGGCCGCTCGCCGGGCGCCGCAACGTGCACTTCCTGCCCCGCCACTCGAGCCCGTACCGCAGCTTCGGCCACGTGCGCTCGACGCTCGGTGGGATCGACCACCTCATCAGGTCGAACATCGCGTTCGACCACCTGTCGGTGCTCACCGGCCAGGACCTGCCGATCAAGTCGAACGCGACGATCCGACGGCGTCTGGCCGAGGCCTCCGGCGACGGGTTCCTCGAGCACTTTCCACTGCCCGACGAACGCTGGTCCGGCGGCGGCCTGAACCGGTTCTCGTCGATCTTCCTGCACACCCACGACCGGCACCTCTCGATCGGTCGCCGCCGATTCGGCGGGCTGATCGCCCGGGGGTTCCCCTTCGCCGCCGCGCCGTACGGCGGGTCGGGCTACTGGACCCTTCCCCACGATCTGGTCGTGTACATCCACGACTTCGTGCGGCGTCATCCCGAATGGGTGCGGTTCTTCCGCACGACCGACATGCCCGACGAGACGTTCTTCCACACGATCCTGATGAATTCCCCCCACGCGGCGCGGGTCGTCGCCGACGATCTGCGCCACATCGACTGGGCCGATCGCTCCGAGCTGCCCCGGATCTGGCGCCTCGGCGACTTCGACGAGTTGGCGGCCAGCGACGACCTGTTCGCACGCAAATTCGATGCAACCGTCGACGCGGCGATCATCGAACGGGTGGTGGACGAGTTGGCCGGCTGAACGCTCCGCGACGTCAGTTCCGGCAGCGGTCGCAGACGCCGACCAGGTCCAACTGGTGGCTCAACCCGTCGAAACCGAACCGCGACGCGACCGAGTCGAGGCAGTCCTCCAGATCGGCCTCGAGCGGCGCAGGGATCGTGAAGTCCTCGATCCGTCCGCAGACCTCGCAGACCAGATGGTGGTGATGTTCGGTGAGATCCTCGGCCAGTTCGTAGCGGGCGAAGTCGTCGAGGGCGACGACCCGGCGGATCACCCCGGTCCGCTCCAGCACGGCGAGGTTGCGGTAGGCGGAACTCTGCGCGAGCCCCGCGCACGCCTCGAGCAGCTCGTCGACCCGCTGCGGCCCGTCGGCGGCGACCAGGGCGGCGACGATCGCCCGGCGTCCCTCGGTGTAGCGCTGCTTGTCGAGGCGCAGACGCTCCCCGGCGGTGGCGTGCACGTCGGCCATGATGCTCCCAAGTTAGTGGGAATGTCGCCACCTGCGGTGGGGTTGCCATGATGGTCGAAGCGAGAAAGGTGCGTGTGATGCTGGTCGAGATCTGGTCCGACGTGATCTGTCCGTGGTGTGCGATCGGCAAGGTCCGGTTCGCCCGGGCACTCGTCGACTTCGCCCACGCGGACGAGGTCGAGTTGGTCTACCGCAGTTTCGAGCTCGACCCGGCGGCGCCACCGCTGCGCCGCGGCACGATGGCCGAACAGCTCTCCCGGAAATACGGTACGAGCGTGGCCGAGGCCCAGAAGATGAACGACCATCTCGTACAGGTCGCAGCCGTCGACGGGTTGGTGTTCCACTTCGACCGGGCCAAGCCGGGCAACACCTTCG
>JBDZVK010000312.1:0-3100 GCA_040255725.1 Actinomycetota bacterium | reverse complement strand
ACCGCATCGGTGCCAAGTCGTTGTCCTGGCTCACCGGCTGAGCCGGAACGGTAGCCTCGGGGACTCCGACGAATCCGTGAGATCAGATCAGGAGCAGCCGATGGGCACCAGAACCCGGGTGATGTCCGGCATCGCACTCGTCACCGCCGTGGTCCTGCTCGGCGCCTGCGGCGCGGCGAAGGTCGAGGTGACCGGCAAGGCCCGATCACTCGCATCCGACGCGGCCTCTTCGGCGTTGGACACCCCGGTCGTCATCGGCGGCACCACGACGACCGTGCCGCCCACGACCGCCCCATCCACGACCGTGCCGCCCACGACCGTGCCATCCAGGACCGTGCCATCCACGACCGTGCCCACGGGCGCCGGCGAACCCGGCGACGAGGCCTTCTGCACCGCGGCTGCCGACGTCGCCAACGCCGGTCTGGATTCGCTCGGCGATCTCGATCTGGACAGGGCTGACTCTGCACACCTCCTCGACCGGTTCAAGTCCACCCTGCGTGGCGTCGACGAGGCGGTCGGCGAGATGGACCGGACCGCCCCACCGGCGATCGCCGCCGACATGCACACCTTGGCGAGCGAACTGCATTCGTTGGCCGCGTCGGTCGAGTCGGCACAGACCTTCGGCGCGGTGCTCGACTCGATGATGGCGCTCGACGGGGCAACGGCCGGCCGGGCGGGCAAGCGGGTCGGCGCCTACCTTTCCGAGCACTGCGGGTTCGGCCTCGAAGGACACGCGACCCACTGACGGTCACCTGGTGCGGATCGTTGCGCCCGGGTCCGGGCCGACGCCGCAGCGAAGGTCACTTCGACGTGACCCGGTCCACTGCGGCGATCAGCTCGGCAGCGACCTTTTCGGCGAGTCGCGCATCGGTCGCTTCCACGAGTACCCGGGCGAGCGGTTCGGTCCCCGACAGGCGCACGAGCACCCGGCCCTGCTCACCCAGCTCGGCCTCTGCCGCGGCAATGTCGGGCGCCATCCGCTCGACCAGATCGGGGACCTTCGCCGCGAGCCGGACGTTGCGCAACACCTGCGGGAGCGGATCGACCACCGACGCGAGCTCCGACAGGGGCCGGCCGCGGCGCGCCAGCACGTCGAGCAGCAGCACGCCCGCCAGCAGGCCGTCGCCGGTGGTGGCGAGCTGGGTGAAGATGAGGTGCCCCGACTGTTCGCCGCCCAGGACCAGGCCGCGTTCCTCGAGGGTGGCGAGCACGGCCCGGTCGCCGACGGCGCAGGTGACCACGTCGATCCCGTGGGGTTCGAGGGCCCGGCGTAGGCCAAGGTTGCTCATCACGGTTGCCACGATCGCGTCGCCGGAGAGGCACCCTCGGGAGGCGAGGTCGAGCGCGAACAGCGCGAGCAGGGCGTCGCCGTCGACGACGGCGCCGGTCTCGTCGACCGCGACGAGCCGGTCGGCGTCACCGTCGAGCGCGATCCCCACCTGGGCACGCTTCGCCACGACCGCTCCGGCAAGGTCCTCGGGGTGGGTCGAACCGCATCCGTCGTTGATGTTGGTGCCGTCGGGCGTCGCGTGACGCACGGTCACCGTCGCGCCGAGACCGGCGAGGACGTCGGCCACCACGGTCGACGCGGCGCCGTTCGCGGCATCCGCCACGACCCGCAACCCGTCGAGACGTCGGCCATCGAGCACCCCGTCGACCAGGCGCCGTACGTAGGCCTCGCGGCCGGTCTCGTCGGCGCGCACCGAACCGACCGCCTCGCCGGTGACCGGTTCGGCGTGCAGGTCGCCGACGGTCCGCGCCAGCAGCGCCTCCAGTTCGGCCTCGATCGCCTCCTGGGTCGCGTCGGTGAGTTTGCGTCCCCCCGCGGCGAAGAACTTCACGCCGTTGTCGGGGTAGGGGTTGTGCGACGCGGAGATGACCGCGCCGGGGTGCTCATTGGTCCGGGCCCAGTAGGCGACCGCCGGGGTCGGCACGACCCCGAGATCGACCACGTCGACCCCTTCGGCGGTGAGTCCGGCGGCGAGTGCGGCGGTCAGCATCGGCCCCGATCGCCGCGTGTCGCGCCCGATCGCGCACACCTCGATGCCGCCGTCGGCGGCGAACGTGCGCGCCGCGGCGCGCCCGAGTGCCGTGACGAACTCGGGGGTCAGGGTCGCATTGGCGAGCCCACGGACACCGTCGGTGCCGAATCGCAGGGTCATCGAATCCGCAGCATCGACAGAACCGGTCGATCCGCAGCCGCGGCGATCAGCGCTTGGAGTACTGCGGAGCCTTCCGGGCCTTCTTCAGGCCGTACTTCTTCGACTCCTTCTCCCGCGCGTCACGCGTGAGGAACCCGGCACCCTTGAGGGTCGGGCGGAGTTCGTCGTCGAGTTCGACCAGGCCACGGGCGATTCCGAGGCGCAGGGCGCCGGCCTGTCCGGTCGGCCCGCCACCGGTGATGGTCGCGTCGATGTCGTAGGCCTCGTCGCGTTCGGTCACCCGCAGCGGTTCGGTGAGGATCATCCGGTGGGTCTCGGACGGGAAGAAGTCGTCGACCTCACGGCCGTTCACCTTGATGGCGCCCGATCCGGGGCGGAAACGGACCCGCGCGATGGCACGCTTGCGGCGTCCGGTGGTCTGAACGAGAGGCTTGGGCACGGTGACGAACTCCTATCGCGTGGCCGCGTCGGCGCGGGCACGACGGTCCAGTTCGAGGGGCTTGGGCTGCTGGGCGGCGTGCGGGTGGGTCGGCCCTGCGTACACCTTGAGCTTGTCGAGCTGCGCCCGGCCCAGACGGTTCTTGGGGATCATGCCGCGGACCGTGGCGCGCACGGCTTCGGCCGGCTTGCGGTCGAGGCGCTCCGCGTAGGTCTCGGTGCGGATCCCGCCGGGGAACCCGGTGTGGCGGTGCACCTTCTTGGCGCCGGCCTTGTCGGCGGTGAGCACGACCTTGTCGGCATTGACGATGATGACGTGATCGCCGGTGTCGATGTGCGGGGTGTAGGTGGGCTTGTGCTTGCCACGGAGCACGTTGGCGACCTCGGTGGCCAGGCGGCCGAGCACCACGCCTTCGGCGTCGACGACGTACCAGGATCGCTCGATCTCGCTGGCCTTGGGGCTGTAGGTGGGCACGCTCGTGGAATCCTCGGTACAGGCG
>JBDZVK010000311.1:0-3117 GCA_040255725.1 Actinomycetota bacterium | reverse complement strand
GCGGTCCCAGTACCTCCGGCACGGTGCTCACCCGTTTCGACCCGCTGGATCTCGTGGGTGCCGATGATCAGGAACCCGGCACGAGTGCCGACCAGGCCGATCTGGCCGGGTGTCTGCACCGAGGACGTGTCACCCGCGGCTCCTCCGTGGGAGTCGGTGATCGTCACGACCGTGACGAGGTCGGACGGTGACGGAAAGGTCGACGAGGCAATCGCCAGGTGTCCGTCGCCGTCGGCGACCATCTGTTCGGGAAGGCGATTCCAGGGCATCGCCTGCTCCGTGAAGGTGCCGGCCCCGATGTCGTAGGTCCACACCGACGTCCACGCCGCCCGGGTCATGCGGATCGATCCATCGGCGCCTCGACAGGTGATCCCGGTGACCCGACCGGGCCCTTCGATGCCAGTGGCGCCGGCGTGATTCGGGCGGACCGGCGAAGGAAGTTCCTCGTGGTGGAAAGCGCTGGTCGCGGTGTCGAAGCCGACCAACTCGACAGGCCCGCCGTACTCGCCACCGGCGGCGAACCACGCGACGTCGCCGCACACCGCGAAGGCGTCAGGCGGGAACGGGTTCTTCGGCGAATCCATCGGCCACGACCGGGACGTGCCGGAGGCGGGGTCGTAGTGCCAGACCTTCAGTCCGAGTCGTGTGGCCGAATCGACCCGGGTGAGCGCCCAGACCCCGGCGTTTCCGGGCTCAGTGGCGAGCGCGACGACCGTCACGTCCGGGTCGAGGACGATCCGCTGCACCCGATCGCCCGCTCGCGGTGGCGTCGTGCCGCCCGGCCCGGCGACCTGCCCCTGGCGTTCGACGGGGTCGGCCGTGGCGAACACCCCCACCACGAGCAGCGCCGCGACGACCACCGCCACCACGAGCACCCCAACGGGTGGCCGCTGGTGCCGGCCGCCAGTCCCCGACCCGGCGTCGGAACCGTCTCCGACGTGGTCGTCATCCCCGTTCGCCACCGCGGCGACGCTAGCTGCTGCGATGGGGCTGGTCACTCCGTCAGCCGACACCGAGCAGGTCGGCGAGTTGCGCGACGGTGTCGACGAGGTGGTCCGCCGATGCGGCGCCGAGTTCGACGGCGGACTGGTTGCCCCAGGTCACCCCGCACGTGGCCGCGCCGGCACTGCGGCCCATCGCGAGGTCGAAGGTGGTGTCGCCGATGACGAGCACCCGCTCGGTCGGGATGGCGAGTCGATCGGCGACCCGGTGGACCATCTCGGGATGCGGCTTGGGGTTGGTCACGTCGTCGTCACAGACGACCACGGCGAACCGGTCGGTGATCCCGAAGCTCTCCAGCATGGGCTCCAGGCTGGCCCGGCCCCGACTCGTCGTGATCGCACACGGCGCCCCGGTACCGGCGACCGAATCCAGCAAGGTCGCGATGCCGTCGAAGAGCACGGCCTCGGCGAGCACGCGCACCGCGAACACTTCGCGGTAGTGCGCGACCAGTGCGGCCAACTCGCCCGGTTCGGTCTGACCGACGAGCCGCGTGAACGTCTGGGCGAGGGGGAGGCCGATCGACGCCTGGGCCAGCGCCACGTCGCAGTGGCCGAGTCCGCGTTCGGCGAACACCTGCGTGAAGGTGTTGACGATCACGCGGCGCGTGTCGGCGATGGTGCCGTCGAAGTCCCATACCAACAACTCGGCGGGAGCAGCGACCACGCGTCCATTGTGCCCGCTCCCGCCCGCCGATGGCCCAAACCCACCCATTCCGTGCCATCCGACGGGTCCTCCAGCGTGGGGCCTGGCGCGATCAGATCGAGCACGACGAGTCGAGTCGTTCTTTGCACGGTTTTCCCCATCATGAGGGGGAAAACCGTGCAAAGAAGGCAGTCGGGACTCCGGTGGAGTCGAGCGATCAGCCCTCGTCGACGAGTTGGCCGTTGTTGAAGGCGTCGTAGGCCGACAGGTCGAGGAAGCCGTGCCCGGAGTAGTTGAACAGGATGACCCGCTCCTCGCCGGTCTCCTTGGCGGCCAGTGCCTCGTCGATCGCGCCGCGGATGGCGTGCGCGGTCTCCGGAGCGGGCACCTTGCCTTCGGTGCGGGCCATCAGCACCGCGGCCTCGAACACCTTGGACTGCGGGTACGCGGTGGCCTCCATACGGCCCGACTTGACCAGCGACGCGATGATCGGGCTGGAGCCGTGGTAGCGCAGCCCCCCGGCATGGATGGAGGGCGGGATGAAGTGCGACCCGAGGGTGTACATGGGCAGCAGCGGCGTGAGCCCGGCCTCGTCGCCGAAGTCGTACTTGAACTCCCCTGCGGTGAGCGTCGGACACGACGTCGGCTCGACCGCGAGCAGACGGACCTGGTCGTCCTCCATGAACGGGAAGGCGATCCCGCCCAGGTTCGACCCACCCCCGTGCGACGACAGCACCACGGTGGGGAGCCCTTCACCGGCGAGCGCCAACTGCTCCTTGGCCTCCAGACCGATCACCGTCTGGTGCAAGAGCACGTGGTTCAGCACCGAGCCGAGCGCGTAGTGCGTGTCGGCACGGCCGGCCGCGTCCCGCACCGCGTCGGAGATCGCCATCCCCAGCGAGCCGGGGCTGGACGGGTCGTCCACCGGCGAGGGCACACATTCGGACCCCCACGTCTCCATGAGAATCCGGCGGTACGGCTTCTGCTCGTACGAGGCGCGCACCATGTAGACCTTCGATTCGATGCCGTACTGGGCGGCGGCGAACGCCATCGACGACCCCCACTGCCCGGCGCCGGTCTCGGTCGCGATCCGGGTGATGCCCTCCTGCTTGTTGTAGAAGGCCTGGGGCACCGCGGTGTTGGGCTTGTGCGACCCGGCGGGCGAGATCGACTCGTCCTTGTAGTAGATCCGGGCCGGGGTGCCCAGCTCGGCCTCGAGGCGGGTCGCCCGGATCAGCGGCGTGGGACGCCACAGCCGCAAAATATCGAGCACTTCGCCGGGCACGTCCACCCACGGCGCCGCCGTCATCTCCTGTTCGATCAGTGCCATCGGGAACAGCGGCGCCAGGTCGTCGGGCCCTGCGGGCTGTTGGGTTCCGGGGTGCAGCGGCGGCTCGAGCGGCTCGGGCAGCCGGGCCAACGCGTTGTACCACGCGGAAGGGATCTGGTCCGAAGGAAGGTCGAAGCGCATGG
>JBDZVK010000310.1:0-3137 GCA_040255725.1 Actinomycetota bacterium | reverse complement strand
GACATCCCGATCGACGACATCCTGCGCTTCGAGGCCGAACTGCTGACCTCGCTGCGCGACTCGAAGAGCCCCACGCTGACCAGGATCGCCGAGACCGGCGCCTGGGACGACGACATCGCCGCGGCCCTGAAGACCGAGATCGACCACTTCAAGAAGAACCTCTGGAAGCCCACGGAGGTGGCGGCCTAGTCGGGCCGGGAGCGCATCATGGCCGATCAGCCGAAGGTCATCCGAAAGCGGATCCGCAGCGTCGAGTCGACGCGCAAGATCACGCGCACCATGGAGATGGTCGCGACCGCAAAGCTCCGCGCGGCCCAGGACCGGGTGTCGTCGTCGGGTCCTTACATGGAGAACCTCCGGCACCTCATGGGCGACATCGGCGGCAGCGACGTCGACGTGTCGACCTGGCCGCAGTTCGACATCCGCGAGGTGAAGCGGTCGCTCGTGTTCGTGGTCACCGGTAACCGCGGCCTGTGCGGCGGCTACAACGCCCACCTGGTGTCGCTCGCCCGACGGGTCGCCGACGCCAAGCTCGCCGAGGGCATCGAGGTCGATCTGTACGTGGCCGGCAAGAAGGGCGCCAACGCGCTGCGTTTCGCCGGTTACGACCTCACCGCGACCTACAGCGACGAACTGCTCGACAATCCCACGCTCGACGAAGCCGAGTTCTTCCTCGACCAGATCCGCTCGCCGTTCCTGCGCCGCGAGGTCGACGAGGTCGTCATCGTCTACGCCCACTGGGAGAGCGTGGCCCGCCAGCCGGCCAGCACCCTGTCGCTGTACCCGATCGCTCCCGACGCGGCCGCCGAAGGCGCCTCGGGTGCACCGATCTTCGAGCCGTCCGCGTCGGGGATCCTCGACCGGCTGCTGTTGCGCTACGAACGCCAGGTGATGTACTCGGTACTCGCCGAAGCGGTGGCATCCGAGCAGATCGCCCGCAGAATGGCGATGAAGCAGGCGACCGACAACGCCGCCGAGATCGCCGACGAATTGAATCTCCAGTACAACAAGGCCCGCCAGGCGATGATCACCAAGGAACTCTCCGAGATCATCGGCGGCGCCGAGGCGCTCAAGGGCTGATCCCGACATGCGCTCCCGCCACCATTCCGCCACACTCGATCTCGGCCTGCCACCGAAGTGGTCGGCACGACTCGCAACGAAGGAAGACTCACGATGACCGACACGACGACACGAGACGCAGCGACCGCCAGCGGCGCCGGCGCAGGCACGCACGGCCGGGTGAGCCAGGTCATCGGCCCGGTGCTCGACGTCGAGTTCGATCGCCAGGAGGACCTGCCCGAGATCCACACCGCGCTGCGGCTCACCACCGGTGAGGGCGACGACGCGGTCACGATCGTCGCCGAGGTCGCGCAGCAGATCGGGCGCAATCAGGTGCGTGCGGTGTCGATGTCGTCGACCGACGGCGTCGTGCGCGGCACGCTGGTCGAGAACACCGGGGCGCCGATCTCGGTGCCGGTGGGCGAGGAGTGTCTGGGTCGGGTGTTCAACCTGTTCGGCGAGCCGGTCGACAAGCGTGGACCGGTGGACGCCAAGCAGTACCGCCCGATCCACGCGCCGGCGCCGAAGTTCCAGAGCCTCACCACCCGGACCGAGCTGTTCGAGACCGGCATCAAGGTGATCGACCTGCTCGCCCCCTACGCCAAGGGTGGCAAGACCGGCCTGTTCGGCGGTGCCGGCGTGGGCAAGACCGTGATCATCCAGGAACTGATCAACAACGTCGCCCAGCAGCACGGTGGGTACTCGGTGTTCTGCGGCGTGGGGGAGCGCACCCGTGAGGGCAACGATCTCTGGCTGGAGATGCAGGAATCGGGCGTGATCGACAAGGCGATCCTCTGTTACGGCCAGATGAACGAGCCGCCCGGTGCCCGTCTGCGGGTCGCCCTTTCGGGCTTGACCATGGCCGAGTACCTGCGTGACGAGGGCGGCCGTGACGTGCTGTTGTTCGTCGACAACATCTTCAGGTTCACCCAGGCCGGGTCCGAGGTCTCCGCGCTCTTGGGCCGGATGCCTTCCGCGGTGGGTTACCAGCCGACGCTCGCCACCGAGATGGGTGAGCTCCAGGAGCGCATCACCTCGACCGACCACGGTTCGGTCACCTCGGTGCAGGCGATCTACGTACCGGCCGACGACATGACCGACCCGGCTCCGGCCGCGGCGTTCGCCCACCTCGATGCCAAGACGGTGCTCTCCCGGGCGATCTCCGAGCGTGGCATCTACCCGGCGGTGGACCCGCTCGAGTCGACGTCACGGGTGCTCGCCCCCCAGTACGTCGGCCAGGAGCACTACGACGTCGCCACCCAGGTGCAGCAGGTGCTGCAGCGCGCCAAGGACCTCCAGGAGATCATCGCCATCCTGGGCATGGACGAGCTCTCCGAGGAAGACAAGGTACTGGTGCAGCGGGCCCGGAAGATCGAGCGCTTCCTCAGCCAGCCGTTCCACGTGGCCGAGATCTTCACCGGGGTGCCCGGCACCTACGTGAAGCTGTCGGACACGATCCGTTCGTTCAAGGCGGTCCTGTCGGGCGAGTACGACCACCTCCCCGAGAATGCCTTCTACATGAAGGGCGACATCGACGACGTGGTCGAGGCGGCCGACAAGGCCGCCGCCGAGGCGAAGGCTTAGAGGGTCGTGTCGTCTGTGGCCGAGATGATCCACGAACACCCCGACGACGGGGAGTACCACGGCAACATCGCCGACGACCTGGCGACGGGCGACGTCCGTCTGCAGGTCTCCGTGGTGTCGCCCGAGGCCGAGATCTTCTCGGGCCGGGCGAACTGGATCACCGCTCCCGGCGCGGACGGGTCGTTCGGCGTGTGGCCCCGCCATGCGTCGCTCGTCGCAGCGCTCTCCAGTGGCCTGTTGCGCATCGGCCTGCCGAATCGTGACCATCTGGAGTACCTGGTGCGCGGCGCGTTCCTCTCGGTCAATGCGAACACCGTGACCGTGCTGATCGACAAGGCGATCTCGGAACCCGACGAGATCGACGTCGATGCGGTGCGTGCCGAGTTGGTCGAGGTGGCCGAGGAACTCACCAAGCGGGTCGACGACGTCGAGTACCTGCAGCTCCTGGATCACCGCGACTGGTGTCAGGCGCAGGTCCGCTACGTCGAGCGCCG
>JBDZVK010000024.1:1574-17334 GCA_040255725.1 Actinomycetota bacterium | reverse complement strand
TCGAGATCAAACTCGACCTGCCCGTCGACGCGCACCTGCCCGACGACTACGTGCCCCGCGAAGACCTCCGGCTCGAGGCGTACCGACGCCTGTCGGACGTGACCAGCGACGCCGACGTCGACGCGATCCGCGCCGAATGGCAGGACCGCTACGGCCCGATCCCAGAGGTCGCCGAGAGCTTGTTGTCGGTCGCCACGCTGCGCGCCGAGTGCGCGCGCCTGGGCATCACCGACGTGTCGGTCACCAGGGGCTCCGGCTTCGGCGGACCCGCCTGGGTGGCCAAGGCGTCGCCGGTGACCCTGCGCACGAGCGCCCAGATGCGACTGAAGCGCCTGGTCAAGGGAGCGACCTGGACCGAGTCCGCGAACCTGGTCACCCTGCCGCTGCCCCGCACCACCGACCTGGCCCGGACCGTCGCCGCGACGCTGCGTGAGCTGCTCCCGCCCGAGCCGGCGAAGTCGTGACCGATCCGCGGGGAAGGTACGCTTCGATCCTTGTGACACGCCTTTCGAAGACAACCTCGACCACGTCGACCCGGGTCGGAGGTGGCCGCCCCTCGCGCGGTGCGGCGGCGCTGGCCGCGCTCGCGATCGTCGCCCTGGTGGCGTCGAGCTGCAGCTCGGGGCCGGCGTGGATCGCCCGTATCGACGGCAAGGCGATCGACAGTCCGAACTTCTGGAAGGGCGTGCCGCTGTACACGAGCCTCGTGAACGGCGGCCAGTCACCGGTGCCCGCGAGCAACGACAAGGGGATCTCCCCGACCTCCGATGCGGCCACCTACGCGATGTTCCTCATCCAGCTCCACGGCCTGAAGCAACTGAACGCCGACAAGGGCATCGAGGTCACCGATTCCGACCTCGCCGAGACCCGCCAAGGCCTGCTGTCGTCACAGCAGGCGACGTTGTTCAAGGACCTGCCGTCGTGGTTCCTCGACCAGATCGTCCTGGCCCAGGCGAACTACCAGGCACTGATCGACCACTACGGCAAGGGCGTCGACACGAACGCGCAGATCCAGGAGTACTACGAGAAGAACAAGGCGCAGTTCCGTCAGATCTGCATGGACGTGATCAGCGGTGAAGAGTCCGAAGTGCAGGCGGCCCGCAAGCGCATCGAAGAGGGCACCGACTTCGCCACCGCCGCCAAGGCCGTCGCCGCGAACCAGCCCCCGGACGCCAACGGCCAGGCCGCGAAGGCATTGGGCGAGAAGGCCGACGGCGACATCGGATGCGTCCCGATCTCGACGGTCGCCAACCTGTTCGCGGACCCCTCGGGGGTCACGGCGTTGACCGATGCGGCGCCCAACGCGCTCGTCGGTCCCGTCCCGGTCGCCGGGGGCACCTTCATGTTGTTCCGGGTGCGGTCCACCGAGACCCAGCCCCTGGCCCAGGTGCGTTCCGCGATCTCCCAGGCCATCGGCCAACCCGGGCAGGAGAAGGCCCAATCGGCCCTGAACGACTACCTACGAACGGCCGACATCGAGCTGAACCCGCGCATCGGCTCGTGGAAGAAGGGCGTGGGCTACCAGCCCCCGGCCGGTGCCGAGACGCCGCCCGGGCAGACGACCGTGCCCACCGGCCTGGTCGGCGCCGGCGGCTGAGCCCGGATCGACCAGACCCGTCCGACCGATCGGCCGCTGCCGAAGCTCCTCGCCGACCCGGAGGCGCACCCGAGGTGTCGACCGACGACGACGCCTGCGTTCGTTCAGGCGGTGCGGGCGAGACCGTTGCCCGATCGCGCGCGGGCGGCGGCCAGCGCGTCGGCGAAGTCGTCACACTTCGCCATCGCCCGGGCTCCGGCGATGACGGCGCCCGAGCGTGCCGCCGACGTGGCGGTCTCCGCGGCGAGCGCGATCATGCCGACGAACCCCGCGATCCAGGGAAGTTCGTTGACGATCACCGAGACGTGATCGCCGATGAGATTGTTGGTCGTCGTCCACGACGCCGGCGGGAGTTGGGCACGCATCTCCTGGGTGTAGCGGACCCAGGCGACGGTGCCGGGCGTCCGCTCCGCGGCCTCGAGGGCGTGCACCCATGCCCGCCGTCGCACCGTCTGGTCGTCGGAGAGCGCGGATTCCACGAGTGACCGGATCGCGGCGTCGCGGGCGAGTGCCGACGCGTCGGCGAGCCCTTCGGACCTGGTCGGGTCGTCGTGGAGCGAGGTGGACCGGTGGCGGGTCGTGGTGTCGAGTTGCGCGGTGAGTCGCTGCCAGTTCCGGTCCCATATCCGGGCTCCGGCCGCCTGCAGCGCCGCCGCCCAGGCGAAGCGGCAGAACCCGTCGGGGTCGTCCGACACCCAGTACACGAAGTGTCGTTCGGCGTGGCGACTGCCCACGACCTCCCGGGCCGCATCGATCAGCGTCGAGGCGATGTGGGTCTGGCGGGTGGCGTGACCGACGAGCGGCGCGAGCGAATGCTCGGTCTGCTGCGCCGCCGTCGAGGACCGGGCCCCGAGGGCGGCGATGACCTGGACCCGCTCGGTGTTGTCCCATCCGACGAGGGCCGCTTCGGTGGCGCGCACGGCTGCGACGTCCGCGGCGAGGATGCCCCGGCCCAAGGTGCGCACCGCGGCGAGTTGGTTCGCCGAATCACCGAGCGGGCCGAGTGAGGCGAGCTTCCGCGCGCCGTCGCGCGCGCCGACGCACTCCAACGCGTGGGCCGCGACGCCGCGCACGAGCGCATCGAGCGGCGGTGCCTCTTCCGAGGTGGACGGCTGCGGCTCACCCGTCGTGAGGTTGCTGGTCGTTCGCAACGGGTCCTCCGGAGTACCGGTCGTGGTTCTGCGATCGACGCCCAGACTAGTGCGTTCGGCCCAGAGATGGGAGGGAAAACTCATGACGGTCGTCGAGCGACGCGGTCGCCGTCCCCGGCCCGGCGGCGCCTTCGGTGTAGCGTTTCGTGCTGCGGCACCGGAGCGCGAACTGTGGCTCCGCGTGGCGCTCAGCCCCTTTCCGACCGGCGCCGGCGTCGGCGACGAAGCGTTCCAGGAGACGATCCATCAGCCATGAGCGGCATCGACAGCGTGATCAGCCGGGAAGTGCTCGATTCGCGGGGCAATCCGACCGTCGAGGTGGAGGCTTTTCTGACCTCCGGGGCGCACGGCCGGGCGATCGTGCCCTCGGGAGCGTCGACGGGTGATTACGAGGCCGTCGAGCTGCGTGACGGCGGCGAACGCTTCGGCGGCAAAGGGGTGCTCGACGCGGTCGGGCACGTCAACGCCGAGATCGCCGATGCGGTGACCGACTTCGAGGCGCTCGACCAGCGTGGGCTCGACGACTTGCTGTGCGATCTCGACGGCACCCCCAACAAGGAACGCCTGGGCGCGAACGCCCTGCTCGGCGTGTCACTTGCGGTCGCGAAGGCCGCCGCCTCCGAATCCGATCTGCCCCTGTTCCGCTACGTCGGCGGCACCAACGCGTCGGTGCTGCCCGTGCCCATGATGAACGTGCTCAACGGGGGCGCGCACGCCGACAACAACGTCGACCTGCAGGAGTTCATGGTCATGCCCGTCGGCGCGGCGTCGTTCGCCGAGGGTCTGCGCTGGGGGGTCGAGACCTACCACACGCTCAAGGCGGTGCTCTTCGACCGGGGCCTGTCGACCGCGGTCGGCGACGAAGGCGGGTTCGCGCCCGACCTCTCCTCGAACGAGGAGGCCGTGAAGGTGCTCGTCGAGGCGATCGAACGGGCGGGGTTCGAACCCGGTCGTGACCTGGCGATCGCGCTCGACCCGGCGAGCAGCGAGTTCTTCTCGGACGGTCGCTACGTGCTGGCCGGCGAAGGCCGCACCCTGGACGTCGACGAGATGGCCGACTACTACGCCGATCTGGTCGACCGCTACCCGATCGTCTCGATCGAGGACGGCGTGGCCGAGGACGACTGGGACGGGTGGGCCGCGCTGACCACGAAGCTCGGCGCGAAGATCCAACTGGTCGGCGACGACCTGTTCGTCACCAACACCGAACGGCTCGGCCGAGGCATCGAGGCGGGTGTCGCGAACTCGATCCTGGTGAAGGTCAACCAGATCGGCACGCTGACCGAGGCGCTCGACGCGGTCGAACTCGCCCAGCGCTCGGGGTACACCGCGGTCATGTCGCACCGTTCGGGTGAGACCGAGGACGTCACGATCTCGGACCTCGCCGTGGCCACCAACTGCGGCCAGATCAAGACGGGCGCGCCGGCCCGCAGCGACCGGGTCGCCAAGTACAACCAGCTCCTGCGGATCGAGGAACTCCTCGACGACGCGGCCGTCTACCGTGGCGCGGCCGCCCTGCGGGGAGCCGCGTCGCGATGACCGACACGCGCAAGCGCCGTCGTGGTGCCACGATGCTTCTTGCGGGTCTCGGCGCCGTCGTCGTGTTGACCCTGGTGTTCCTCGGGCCGGGTTCGTTCCGGGTCTGGTCGTCGCAGCGGTCCCAGACCCACGCGCTGAACGAGAAGATCGAGGCACTCGACCGGGCGAACGCGCGCCTGAGGACCCGCGCGGCCCAACTGAACGATCCCGAATCGATCAGGGAACTCGCCCGTCGTGACTACGGCATGGTGCCCAAGGGCTCCAAGGCGTTCGCGATCCTGCCCGCGCCGAAGCCCGACACGCGGCCCGCGGGGACCTGGCCGTTCGTGACCCTCGCACCGACGGGCGACGGCCCGGCGTCCGGTGCGGCGCCGACGACGGTGCCCTCGGGCGACTGAGCGCCTCGCGCCAGGCCATGGCCGATCTGCACGATCGAGCGTTCGTCGCCGAATCGTTGGGACGCGCGCCCCGGGGCGCGTTCCGGGTCGTCGTGCGCCACCGCGACGCGACGCCGCTTGTGATCGAGAACGCGCCGTTGCTCGACGACGGCACGCCCATGCCGACCCGCTGGTGGCTGGTGGGAGAACCCGAACGCACTTGGATCGGGCGGCTGGAGTCGGCCGGTGGGGTCGCCCGCGCCGAAGCCGCGGTGGATCCCGCGGCACTCGCCGACGCCCACGCCCGGTATGCCGCCGCCCGCGACGCGCACCTTCCCGTCGATCATCACGGACCCCGTCCAGCGGGCGGGGTGGGCGGCACCCGCCGTGGGGTGAAGTGCCTGCACGCGCACTATGCGTGGTGGCTCGCCGGCGGTGACGATCCGGTCGGCGCCTGGGTCGCCGACCGGCTCGCCGAGGACGGCCTCGAAGCCGACGTGGCCACCGGGCCGGTCGCGGCGATCGACTGTGGCACCAACTCCACCCGCCTGCTCGTCGCCGAACGCGGACCCGACGGGGCGCTGGTGACCCGGACGCGCCGGATGGCCATCACCCGGCTCGGCCAGGGCGTCGACGCCACCGGGCGGCTCGACCCCGAGGCCATCGAGCGGACCCTGACGGTGCTCACCGACTACCGATCCGACATCGACACCCACGGGGTCGGCGCGGTGCGGGCGACGGCGACCTCCGCCGCGCGTGACGCGTCGAACCGTGACGACTTCTTCGGGCCGGCGAGGTCGGTGCTCGGCGTGGATCTCGAGTTGTTGTCGGGCACCGAGGAGGCGGCGTTGTCGTTCGCCGGCGCGACGGCCGAGCTGGCCGACCGACCCGGGCGCTACCTGGTCGTCGACATCGGTGGGGGTTCCACCGAGTTCGCGGCCGGGACCGTCCACGACGACGGCCACGTCCGGGTCGCCGGCGCCGTGTCGGTCGACGTGGGCTGTGTGCGGGTCACCGAACGATTCCTGCACTCCGACCCGCCGACGCCGACCGAGCTGGCAGCGGCCCGCGCCCATTGCGACGACGTCGTGGCCGACGCCCTCGACCGGGTCACCGGCGGCCGTACCGCGGAGCAGCTCGTGGGTCTCGCCGGGACGGTGTCGACGCTTGCCGCGGTCGATTTGGGACTTGACCGGTACGACCGCGACCGGGTCCACCACCATGTGCTCACCGCTGACCGGATCGGTCGGTTGACCGACGAGCTGCTCGCGCTGCCCGCGGCGGCGCGCCGATCCGTGCCGGGCATGGAGCCGGGCCGTATCGAGGTGATCGCCGGTGGCCTGGTCGTTCTCGCCTCAGTGTGCGCGGCCACCGGGCACGACCGGGTGCTGGTGTCCGAAGCCGACATCCTCGACGGGCTGGCCGATTCGCTTCTCGCCTGACGCGCCTGGGTCGAACGGCCCCTTGTCGGTCGGCGCTGGTTAGCATGCGGACCAGTGATCCGTCGAACCACGCGCGACCATCTCCATCACGGCGGTGCGGTCACCCCGCCCGTGTTCGGCCGCCGGGTGATGTTGCGGACCTTGACGGTGGCGGACTTCGCGTCGTGGCGCGCCGTGCGTCTCGCGAGCGCTGACTGGTTGGAACCGTGGGAGCCCAGGAAGAACCAGCACGCACCCGATCCGATCAACGACCGAGACGCGTTCGCGATGCGGTGCAGCGCCCGCCAGCGTGAACGACAGTTGGGCAACGGCTACGGGTTCGGGATCTTCGTCGACGGCGACTTCGTCGGCGAGATCAACCTGAACTCCGTCCAGCGGGGCGCCTTCCAGAGCGGGTACGTCGGCTACTGGATCTCCCGGGGAGCCGCGGGCAACGGCTACATGCCCGAGGCGGTGGTCACGCTGATGCGCTACGCGTTCGAGGAGCTGTACCTGCACCGGTTGCAGATCTCGATCATCCCCCGGAACTTCCGCTCGCGTCGGGTCATGGAGAAACTCGGCCTCCGCGACGAGGGCATCGCCGAGCGCTATCTCGAGATCAACGGGGTGTGGGAGGACCACGTCCGGTACGCGATCACCTCCGAGGAATGGGACGAGCGTCGCGAGGAACTCGAAGCCGCCTGGCTCTGAGCGCACCCCGGCCGGCGGGCCGGCCGGCGGTCAGCCCCTGCCGAACCGGTCCGCGACGTCAGGCCGGGTGATCGACCAGATCTGGTCGTCGAACTCGCGGGTGACGGCGGCGTCGAGTGAATCGAGCGTCCGGGTGTCGGCCAGGGTGGCCTTGACCCGCTCGAGCAGTGCCCGGTCGCCTTCGGCGGCGCGCGCGGCGAGTTCCCGGGCCCGGTTCTCGAGCGCCGCGGACTCGACGATCTCGAAGATCAGCCCGCAGCGCCACGCGGCCTTCGCGTCGAGCGCCTGACCGAAGAGCACCGCCGCCGCGGCGCTCTGGGTCGACGTGAGCCGCTGCAGCAGCCAGGTGTGGCCGCCGCCCGGGTGCAGCCCGAGCTGGACGAAACGCGGATCGAACCGGGCGTCGGGCCCGCCCAGGCGCAGGTCGCACGCGAGCGCGAGGTTCATGCCGGCGCCCACCGCCGGCCCGTCGACCGCGGCGATCGTGGGCAGCGGGCAGCGGGCGACCCGCAGGAACCCCTCGTAGATCGCGCCGAGGATCCGTCTTGCGTCATCGGGTCCGGCGGCGGCCTCGGCCAACCGTTCCCGGTCGGCCCCGGCGCAGAATGCCGGCCCGGCCGCGCTCAGCACCACCGCCCGGACCCCGCGGGCGGCCTGGATCGCGTCGAAGGTCGCGATCAGTTCGGCGACCATCTCGGTCGTGAGCGCGTTGCGGCGGTCCGGATCGTTCAGTTCGACGACGGCGACGTGACCGGAGAGGTCGAGTTCGACGAGAGACACGTCATCGACCCACTCTCGTCGGGCCGTCGTCGCGGATCACGGCGGGGGAGTGGCGGAAGAACTGCTCGACGTCGCGCTCGTAACGGTACGCACGGCCGGCGTCACCGAACGTGGCCCGCAGACGCATCGCCTCGCTGAACGCGCGCACCGCGCCGGCCGAGGTGTGGTGGTAGGCGAAGCCGGTTTCCTTCAGCCGTGAGTTGTCGACGCCGCGCCCGTAGCGGAGCAGCGCCAGCAGCTCGTCGGGCAGGTCCACACCGAGTCGCCGCAGCGGCACCGCGGCGAGCCCGGTGCCATAGGGCGGCATCGCGATCGTCCGCTTGCCGCACAGGTGCGCGATCTCGCTCCAGGGCAACAGCCCGTCGCCGCTCACGTTGAAGATGCCGGGCAGAGGTTCGTCGAGCACGTGGACGATCGCGCGGATCACGTCGTCTTCGTGCACCAGTTGGAATCGCGGATCGAAGCCGAACACCGAGGGAACCATCGGCAGTCGCAGCGCCTTGGTGAGCGGGGTGACGATCGTCGGTCCGATCACGTTCGAGAAGCGCAACAGGGTGACGGTGACATGCGGGTTGTCGATCGCGAAGTCCCGGACGTAGGACTCGACCTCGGCGACATTGCGCTCGACGCGCGTCTTCGGCGGGCTCGACCGGTGGGTCGACTCGGTGAACCACACCGGATCGTGCGGGTCCGAGCCGTAGGTCAACGCGGACGACTTCACCACCACGTTGCGCACCGTGCTCGACGCCGCGGCCGCCGCGGCGAACAGGTTCATCGTGCCGATCACGTTGATCTCGTGCATGCGTCGTGACGGCATCTGCGTGGAGTCCACGACCAGGAACGTGTGGACGATGGTGTCGATGTGCGCGGCCTTCACGATGCGCGCCAGGATCGAGTAGTCCTCGTCGCAGCGCACGTATTCGGTGCGTTCCAGGGGGATCTTCGGGCCCGAGCGGTCGAGGCCGACGATGACGTCGACGTCGTCCTCGGCTTCGAGTTGTTGCGCGACGCGCCCGCCCCAGAACGTGCCGAGCCCGGTGACCAGGATCCGACGTCCCATCAGTGTCGTCCCATCAGTGTCGTCCCGTCGGGCGCCGTCCCGACCCCGGGCGCGCGGTCATCCGAACCAGACCGAACGGCGCGTGCGCAGCATGTCGTACAGCGCCTGCTGGATCATGTCGCGGATGGCTTCGGAGGCGTCCATGATGCGGTTGCGCGAGTAGCGGGGCTGGTCGGCTTCGACGTCGAAGGTGACCGGGTCGAGCACCCTGATCGTGAACTTGGCCGGGAAGTACGCGATCGTGGCGAGCGGGCCGAGGACCGGGGCGAGCGCCATGTTCGCGGTGATCGGGAAGTACGGGATCCCCAGCGCCTTCGACAGCGCCGGGATGCGGGCGACGACCGGCATCGATTCCTCGGCGCCGACGACCGCGAGGGGAATGACCGGCACGCCGGCGCGCATCGCGATCTCGACGAACCCGCCACGCCCGAAGCGTCGTAGCTGGTAGCGCTGCGAGACGTGTTTGGACGGGCCTTTGGTCCCTTCGGGGAACACGAGCGCGAGTTGGCGCTGCCGGCGCAGCAGACGGTACGCGTTGTCGGGATGGGCGACCACGCCACCGCTGCGTGACCACAGGGTACCGACGACCGGCAAGGTGCGGAACACGTGGTCGGCGAGACCGTAGACCGGTCGGTGCAGGTCGCGTTCGATGCCGTGCATGATCGCGGGCGCGTCGGACGGGATCGCCCCGGCGTGGTTCGCCACCAACAACGCGCCGCCGTGGGTGGGGATCTTCTCGAGTCCCTCCCAGGTGACCCGGAACCACTTCGAGTAGATCGGCTCGTACACCTGCCGGACGAGGGCGCGCAGGTGTTCGGACCGGCCCCACTCGTCGACGTCGGAGATGCGGTCGGGGTCGTGCGGGGCGTTGTCGAGCGGATCGGAACGTTCGGACACGACCGGGGCGACGGGGACGAGTTCGGTGGTCGTCGACCTCGGGGTCGCAGGCCGCTGCCCGGTCGTACGCGTCGCCGTGCGCTTCGTGGGAGGGCGTTTCGGGGCGGCGGTCTTCGCGGCGGCGCGTTTGGTGGCGCCGGCCTTCGCGACGGGCCGCCTGGACGGCGACCGCTTCGCTGCCGGGCGCTCGGGACCCTCGCGTCTGGCGGCCGGTGACATGGAAGCGGATGTTATCGGTCGGCGTCGAGGAAGGATCGGCCCGGTTCGCAGTCGTCCAGCAGCGCGCACCACCGGCACGCCCCCGAAGGCCTGCGCACCGGCTGCTGCGTGCCGCGCCCGAGTGCGATTTCGCCGGCGACACCGTCGACGACCCGGGCGACGGTCGCGGTGAGAACACCCTCGGTGATCGTCTCGGTCTCGAGCAGTGCCGAGTTCAGGTACGCGGTGACCACCAGCCGCGGCGGCACGCCGAGGCGGAGGGTCTCGACGAGCGCGTAGAAGCGCAGGTCGGCCCGGTGCTCGGGCGACCGGCCACCGGTCTTGTAGTCGACGATGATCTTGCGTGCCCGGGTGCCCGACCCGATCGGCTGGCCGAGGGTGAGGTCGGCCTGGCCTTTGAGCACGATGCGGCCGCCGCACACCTCGGCCCACATCCGGGCCTCGGTGGCGGGCCGCATTGCCGGCACCAGCGGAGGCCACGACTCGAGGAACTTGTTGACCAGTTCGGCCACGGCGCCGCGCAGCTCGGCGTGTTCGGCCGCGTCCATCGCCGTGAGGAAGTCGGCGGCCCAGTGGTCACCGTCGCGCACCCGGGCGATGGCTTCGTCGACCAGGTCGAGAGGCAGCGGCGTGCCGGGCCAGTGCACCGCCAACTCCAGCGCCTTGTGCGCGATCGAACCCCGGACGACCGGAACGGTGAGCTCGAATGGACGGTTCCTGTCGTGCAGATACCTCGCCTGGCAGCCGTGAACGCCGTTCAGCAGATACTTGGTGACGGTGAGCGGCATTGCCGGGTCGGCCTCGGCGGCGATGTCGGCGAGGCCGGTCTCGAGGCGGTCGCGCAGCGCACCGGCAAGTCCGGGGTCGAAATCGACGCGGGCCGCGGCGTCACCGGCACCGAGCACGCCCAGCGTGGCACGCTGGGTCGGATTGAGCGCGTCGTCGACCGCCATCGCGTACCGACTCTACGGTCGACCGGGGACCTCGACCCCGTCGACACGCGCTCGGGTTGCGATCGGCCACCTCCCCATGCGAAATGCGGAGCGACGTGGCCGGCATGCCACTTCTTCCCGCCGGATCTCGGGTGGCGTCGCTGCGGCCCGGCGCCCGGGCGGATCGTGAGTGTCCCACCCCGTGGGCATAGTGGGCGGTGATGACCGAGACCGCCAACTCCCTCGATTTCGCCACCGTCGCCCGGGCCCTCGGCACCAACGCCCGCACGATGGGCCTGCAACCCCCGTCGTTCCGCAGCCCGCCACGGGTCGCCGGGGCCGAGCGGACGGTCCAGCGCGGTCGGAGCGGCTGGACGACCGTGTCGGTCCGGCTCGAGGGCCGCCCCCTCGGCGCGGTCGTCGCCGACATGGTCGAAGGCGTGATCGTCGCCAACCGTCTCGAAGGTGCGGAGGCCACCCGCGCGCGGACCGCCCTGTGGGAAGCCCTGTCGGCGCCGTCGGCGACGGTCGCCCACGCGGCCTGACGTCCCGGCGGCCGGCGGGCGGCGGGGCCGAGGCGGCGGCCGGTAGCGTCTGGGGGATACGCCCGGATGGCGGAATCGGTAGACGCGGAGGGCTTAAACCCCTCTGACCCACCTCGGGTCGTGCGGGTTCGAACCCCGCTCCGGGCACGACGGCATCAGCGGAGAGAGGCGAGCACCTTGGTGAGCTGGGAGACCGGCGGATCGCCGGCTGCCACCACCTGGGTCTGCGGCCCGTTCGCCCACACGTGCGGCACTCGGGAGACTGACGCGTACGCGTCACGCCCGGCGAACGCACCCGACCCGATCGACACCTGTTCGGCGTCGTCGGTCGACGACGACCCCGTCGCGAACGGGTCGGCCGTGGCGCCGTCGGCCGTCGGCCTGGGCCGCACCGTGAGCACGAGCTGGCGGGACCCGTTGCGGTAGCACACGACGGTGGTGCGCCGAGCAGGGTTCGCGCCGGCCGAGGCGAGCACGTAGCCGCCGGGAAGGTACGAGGGGGTGGCGGTCGCGCCCGCGCCGGCACCGGCGAGTTCACCGGCGGGGGTGGTGACGAACCCCGCGTCGGTCGTCGCGGCCTGGGTCCCGAGCGGGACGTTCGGCGCATACGACCCCGTCGCCGCCTGCTGCGAGATCGAGAATCCCGACAGCGTCACGCTGAGCACGGTCACGCCGTCGCGTCGGAGGGTGAGGTGGGTCGGGAGGGCGAGGGACTGGTCGGCGACGAGTTCGGCCTCGTCCGCGTCGACCGCACCGAAGTTCCCGGCCCCCGCCAGCGGCGACGCCGCGGTCGCGCCGTCGAGGCGGCTGCTGACGACCCAGACCGGCCGCCCCTCGGTCGTCGTCGGCTCGTCGGTTCCGCCACTCGACCCGGCCGAATCGCGGTCGGCGGTCGGTTCGGTCGTCCGCACGGGCACCGAACGGGTCTCGACCGAACCCGCGGAGCCGGCGCGCACCGCACGGATCACGTTGGCGAGCACGTCTCCCGGTGACCCCGTCGCCGCCCCCGTCGCTTCGGGCGGTCCCGGGGCGAGCCCCTTGCGTACCGAGGCCGAGACCTCGCGCGTGCCGGCGGCGCGCACCGACGTCGCCGTTGCCGTGGGCACGTCGTACCCCTCGTCGATCGAGCCGTCCGCGGCGGTGATCCGCCACGAGCCCGTGTTGGAACGCACGAACCGGTACGTCCCCGGCGTGACGGCGGTGTCGCCCCGAGTCGCGATGGTCGCCGTGCCGCGGACGACGGTGTCGCGGGCCAGCGCCGCGTCCAGTTGGTTCAGCGTCTTCGCCGCGGTGTCGCCCAGCCCGGCGTCACGGCGCGACGCATGCCCGGCGAGGGTCAGGGCCACCCCGATGCACACCGCCACGGCCGCGACGACCGCGAAGGCCGTGCCGATCCGCCGCCACGGGATCGTGCGCGGCTGCTGCTGCGACACCCGCACCGCCATGCCCCGGGCCATGCCCCGGGCCACGTCGAGGGTCTGCGGCGTCGGCGAGATCGGGCCGTCGTCGGGCGAGGGCCGGGCCGCGGTCTCGTCGCGACGGCGCGACGCGGCCGGTGCGGACTGTTCGACGAGCAGACGCCGACCGAGATCACCCCAGAAGCGGGCCCCGTGCTCGGGCGGCGGATCGAACTGCGGCGACCCGCCGGCCTCGGCGCGTCCCGTCGCCAGGAGTTCGCGGACCCGCTCGACGCCGCTGCGGGTGAGGCGGGCGGTCTCCCGGGGGGTGAGCCCGACCGCGTCGACGGCGGCCAGCACGAGCCGCTCGTCGGACGGTCGCTCGATCCCGATCGGTGGTGCCGAGTCCCGCTCGGCGCTCGGACGCTGACGGATCCGCCGCACCGCGTCACGGGCCGCTCCGTCCGCGATGGCGAGCAGCCAGATCCGGGGCGACGTCGACGGGGCGATCGGCAGACCCCGGAACGCCCGCAGGTACACCCGGGTGCATGCCGCGTCGAGCTCGTCGTGGCCGATCAGCGCGGCCAGCAGCGCTCGGACGTCGCGGTCGTTGGCCTGCAGCAGATCCGCGAACGCGCCGGTGTCACCGCGCTTCGCCCTGCGCAACGCGAGCAGGTCGCGCGCCTCTTCCTCGGTGGAACGGCTCGCGACCGGTTCGCCGGTGCCCGCGGGTCGCCCGTCGCCGGTGGTCGGGCTCACACCGGCCGGATAGGCCTGCCCGGCGGTGTCGCGGGCCAGGCGCTGCGGCCGACGGTCCCGATCGTTGCCCATCGGCCGATACCGTAGCGACGATACGCAACCGTCGTAACCAACCCTCGACCGCGTATCGGAGCCGGGCGAGCCCGGAGTGTCCGGTCGGAAGAAGGGAACTTCGAGCGCCGTGTCCGACAAGTGGATTCCGAATCCCCAGCCGTTCCCGACACGGCCTCCTCACCAGTGGCCGGCCGCTGGGGAACGGGCGGGCGCGGCCACCCGGACCGAGGTCGAACCCGACGCGCCACCGCCGCCCGATTCGAAGGGGCGCGCCGCGATGATCCTCGGCGTGATCGGGGTCGCGTTGGCCGCCGCGATCGTGACCTACGTCGTGTTGCGGGCGGTTCGTCCGCCCAAGGCGAGGGTCGAGGCACCGCCGACGACCGTGGCGTCGACCTCGACGACCTCGACGACGCTTGCCGGGGGGCCGGTGATCACCCCGGCGGAACTGGTACGGCTCACCGACGAACTCGTCCCGTTCGTCGAACGGACCCGCGGGCTCACCTTCGAGGCGCACCCCACTGCGCTGCTCGACGACGACGCGGCCTACGACGCCGCGCTGCGTGGCTACCTCGCCCGCAGCCGTGGGCTGATGGACCGGCTCTCCGCCCCGTTCGACGTGCTCGGACTGAACCCCAACGACGCGGACATGGCCCGGTCGCTGCAGGCCTTCAACGGCGACAAGACCGTCGTGTTCTACGACACCGTCCGGAACATCATCCACGTGCGCGCCGTGCCCGCGAGCCCGTATCTGTCGGCCGTGTTGGTGGTCGGGCTGACCGAACAGCTCGACGACCAGCACTTCACCACCGACGCCGTCGCTGCGCCCAAGGCCTACGGCGACGGCACGTTCGGGCTGGCGACCCTGGTCGGCGGCGACGCGTGGAGAATCGCTGCGGCGTGGGCCGACGCCCAGTCGTCAGGCGACCAGGATCAGATCCGCGCCGAGCTCAGAGCCCGCCGGGGCGACGACACCGACACGTCGAAGGTGCCCGCGGTGCTGTCGAGTTGGCTGCGGTATCCCGCCGACCACGGGGTGACGTTCACCGCGAACCTCGTCACGGGCTCGTCATCGGCGGCGCTCGACGCCGTCTTCCGCGACCCTCCCGACGGGTCGGCACAGGTGCTCTCGCCGGCCCGCGTCGCCGCGAGCATCGACCAGCTTCCGGTCCGCACCCCGAAGGTCGAGGGGAAGGTCGAATCGTCGGGCACGTTCGGACGGTTCTTCCTCGAGGGCACCCTCGCCCCGCTCGTGCACGACGACGTGCTGGGGCTCGCCATGAACGGCTACCGCGGTGACACCCTCGTCGCGTACGAGAACCGCGACTCGGCCTCGTGTGTGCGTCTGGACGTCACCACCGGTGACTCGTCGCCCGACAACATGCGCAAGGCCCTCACCGCCTGGGCGTCCGCACGCAACGGCGCGGTGACGTTGGTGGCCGACCCCGCCAGGTCGGGCCGCAAGCTGGTGCGACTCGACGTGTGCGGCGCCGGAGGCGGCACCCCGGAGGAGACCACGACGACCACCGGAGGCGCCACCGGCACCGATTCGTCGTCGACCGTTCCCCGTGGTCCCCGCCCCTGACCGGCGACATGGACGACACCGAAGCAGGTGGGTGGGCCGCGATCCGAGCCGGGTTCGCCGTGCTGGGACGCAGAGACTGGCTCCTTCTGTGGCTGCTCGGGTCGACGTTGTTCTTCGACGGCTACGACCGCGGCATCATCCTCGTCGCCCTGAAGCAGATCCGGGAGACCTTCGGCCTGTCGCAGTCGGCCGCGAGCTGGTACCTCTCGGTGCTGTACCTGGGTGCGTTGTTGGCCGTGCCCCTCGCCCTCCGGGCCGATCGGGTCGGCCGCAAGCGTCTGTTGATCATCTCGGTGCTGGGCTACACCGTCGCGACCGCGGCGACCGCGGCGGCCCCGACCGCGGCGACGTTCACCGCGTGCCAGTTCGTCGCCCGGTTGTTCCTCAACGCCGAAGCGGCCATCGTGTGGACCCTCGCCGCCGAGTCGCTGCCGGCGCGGGCACGCGGGGTCGGCTTCGGTTGGTTGCAGATGATGAACACCCTCGGCGTGGGGTTCGGGGCGATCGCGTTCGGCGGCATCATCCACCCGCTCGGGCTGTCGTGGCGGTGGATGTACCTGCTCGGTGTCCCGCCCCTGTTGCTCATCGCGTGGCTGCGGCGGCTGCTGCCCGAGAGCGAACGGTTCGAAACGGCGCGGCGTTCGGGTCTGTTGGAGCGGAACTGGCGGGCGTTGTTCCGTCCACCGCACCGCAAGTGGATCGTGCTGGTCCTGGGCGTCGGCGTGCTGATGAGCCT
>JBDZVK010000024.1:0-1474 GCA_040255725.1 Actinomycetota bacterium | reverse complement strand
CACCGCACCGCAAGTGGATCGTGCTGGTCCTGGGCGTCGGCGTGCTGATGAGCCTGTCGCAGCAGGCGTCGTCGTTCGCCGTCGACTTCCTCCAGACCCAGCGGCACTTCGACGCGACCACCGCGAGCTTCATGCTCGTCGCGGCGGGCGTCCCGGGCATCCCGTTCATGGTGCTCGCCGGTGCCGCATCCGACCGGTACGGCCGACGGCTGGTGGGCTGCGCGCTCGCCGCTCTGGGGGTGGTCGGCGCGGTCGCGTTCTTCTGGCTGCCGGGCGGGCCGATCGTGTTGGGCGCCTGCATGGTCGTGATGCTGCTCGGGGTGCTGGGCGCCGGCCCGGTGCTGGGGGCCTACTCCGCGGAACTGTTCGCCACGTCGGTGCGGAGCCAGGCGGTCGCGTGGGCGACGGTCGCGAGCGTCGGCGGTCAGGCGTTGAGCCTCGCGCTGGGTGGTGCGCTGCTCGCCGGGTTGGGGAACCTGTCGCTCACCGTCACGATCCTCGGCATCGGCCCGGTCGTGGCGCTGGTCATCATCTGGTTTCGCTACCCCGACACCCACGGCCGCGAGCTCGAGGACGTGCACCCCGGCGTGCCGCCGTGATCCGGTAGGTTCGTCCAATGGCGATTCGACGGAGGCGTGCCGGTGCCCATAGCGGCGCGTCGCTCGTCGTGGTCGGTGTCATCGCGCTCGCCGGCACCGGGTTCGCCGCGGCACACGTGCCGTGGGGTCATCCGTCGGCCGCGCCGGTGGCGATCGCGCCGCTGGGCAATGTCGGCGGCGCGCTCGACGACGGGCAGTCGGCGACGGTCGCGGTCGCCCGACTGCGCAACACGTCGTCACATCCGGTCGAGATCGTCTCGGTCCAGGCGTTGGACGCGGTCGGTGTCGACGTCGACGGGTTCGTCCGGGGCAGCGCACCGCTCGATCGGCCGTTGATGCTGCGCTGGCCCGGCACGCCGCGCCTGCACGGACCGGGTTCCGACGTCGACACGACCGCACTCGAGCCGATCGCGGGAGCCGAACTCGCACCTGCGACCCCGCAGGGTGGCGCGTCCGACGGGGTGCTCCTCGCCGCGACGCTGCACCTGGCGCCGGGTCATGACGTCGGGGCGCTGCGCACGGTCCGGATCACCTACCGGGAACCGGGCGCGCAGCAGCTCCGCACGGCCGACGTGTCGGACGTGGGGATCGAGGTGTGCAGCCTGACGGTCTGGAACGACCCGCTGCGGTCGTGCGGCGTCGGGCTCTGAGTCGCCGGTGCCGCGCGCCGCGGACCGGTCTTGGCCGTTCCGGCTCACGGACGTCGTGCCCCACGCTGTGCTCGGCGAACACGCCGATCGTGCTCGTGGGTCGGATGCGTCCGTCGCCACATCGACTCAGCGGTCGAGCAACGCGCGGAGCGCCTCGAAGGTGGCCGGTGCGTCGTCACGGCTGAAGGGCACGGCGACGAACTCGGTGACCCCGGAGTCGATCAT
>JBDZVK010000309.1:0-3152 GCA_040255725.1 Actinomycetota bacterium | reverse complement strand
GTCCACCGGACATCCGAGGGGGACTGCTTGTGAATGAATGCTCAATCTACGTCCGCCGGTCCATCGCTGCAAATTCTCACGGGACGGAATCCGTCGCGGCAGGATCAGTCGTGGTAGGATCGATCCGGCTCTGTCTCTCTGCGGCATCCGACGCCGGCGGAGACGCTGCGGCGTCGTGCTCGCCGCCTCCTCTCCGGTCGCCGTTGCGGCGGGTCGGGCGGAACCACGTGTACAGCCCCAACCCCAGCGCGGCCAACAGGATCGGGACGAGCCCGTTGCCCTTGCCCGAGTACGCGGGGTACAACACGAACACCGACAACAACGCCGTCCACAACCACAGGATGACGACGCTCCGCCAGTAGCCGTGGCCCATGCGGATCAGCCGGTTGTGCAGATGGTCGACGTCGCGGGTCGCGACGCCCGACCGGCTCCGGGTGCGCCGGACGATGGCGAAGATCGTGTCGACGATCGGCACCCCGAGAATGAAGATGGGGATGAACAACGGCGCGAAGAAGAAGTACGTCTGACCACTGAACGGTTCGGTCGTGCGCCCACCGACCAGCATCGTCGACACGGCCATGAGCGTGCCGAGCAGGAGCGCGCCGCCGTCGCCCATGAAGATCTTCGCCGGATGCAGGTTCCACGGCAGGAATCCGAGACACAGGCCCAGCGCGATCGTGGCGACGAGGATCGACGGGTTGTCGAAGCCGATGACCCCCGCGGTCAGGAGCTTGTGTCCGTACAACAGGAACGAACCCGATGCGATCGCGACGATGCCGGCCGCGAGACCGTCGAGGCCGTCGATGAGGTTGACCGCCGTGGTCATGGCGAACACCCACAGGACCACGAGAAGCGGCTTCCAGTCGGCCGACAACACGATCGTGCCCGCGAACGGAATCCGGAAGTAGTCCATCGACACGCCCATCCAGTAGAGGACGGATCCGCCGAGCACGATCCCGGCGGTCTTCGCCGGGGCCGAGACCTCGTGGATGTCGTCGATCGTCCCGACCGCCCAGATCACCGCCGGCCCTGCCAGGACGCCGAGGATGGTGAGGCGCGCCGCGAAGACCTGCTGAAAGCCGCCCGAGACCCAGGCGACGCCGATGCCCGCGAGGAAGCCGCAGAACATCGCGACGCCGCCCAACTGGGGAACGGGGCGCTCGTGGATCCGGTTCGCGTCCGGCATCACGATCAGGCCGCGCGCCACCGCGACCTTGCGCACCAGTGGCGTCACCACGGCCGTGACGACGGCCGAGACACCGAGGACCAACGCCAGGCTGGTCCAGCGCAGAACCACTCAGTCCACCACCCCGACTCGGCGACCGCTCGGTGCGTCCCCCGTCATCGTCCGCTCGTCTCCCCGCGCGCTCAGGACGTCGGATAGGGGGCGAACTTCTCGCACAGTGCGGCGACGTCGCTGCGGACCGCGGTGATGACCGCGTCGTCGTCGTGACCGTTCAACACCCGCAGGATGAGCGCCGCGATCGTCTCCATCTCGGCCTCTCCCATGCCCTGGGTGGTCACCGCGGGCGTGCCGATCCGCAGCCCGCTGGTGATGTAGGGCGGGCGAGGGTCGTCGGGCACGGTGTTCTCGTTGAGGCTGATCCCGGCACGGTCGAGCGCGAGTCGTGCCTTCTTGCCCGACAGCTCCTCGTCGAAGGAACGCAGGTCGACCAGCAACAGGTGGTTGTCGGTGCCACCCGACACCAGCCGCAACCCACCCCCCGCGAGAGCTTCGGCGAGACGACGGGCATTGGTGGTGATCCGGTGGGCGTAGTCGGCGAACTCGGGGGTGGCGGCTTCGCGGAACGCGATCGCCTTCGCGGCGATCACGTGATCGAGCGGGCCGCCCTGCATGCCGGGGAACACCGAGGAGTCGATCGCCTTGGCGTGCTCTTCGCGGCACAGGATGCACCCGCCCCGGGGGCCGCGCAGGGTCTTGTGGGTCGTGAACGTGACCACGTCGGCGTAGGGCACCGGGTTGGGGTGCACCCCGCCGGCGATCAGGCCGGCCACGTGCGCGGCGTCGAACATGAACAGTGCCCCGACCTCGTCCGCGATCTTCCGGAACGGCTCGGGGTCGATGAGGCGCGGGTACGCCGTCGCGCCGGCGACGATCATCTTGGGCTTCGCCGCGTGGGCGACCTCACGCACCTGGTCGAAGTCGATGCGTTCGTCGGACTCGGTCACGCCGTAGGCCGAGAATTCGTACAGGATCCCGCTCGCGTTCACCGGGGAGCCGTGGGTGAGATGGCCGCCCTGGTCGAGCCGGAGTCCCAGCACCGAGTCGCCCGGCTCCAGCAGCGCCTGGTACACCGCCAGGTTCGCGTTGGCGCCCGAATGCGGTTGCACGTTCGCATGGTCGGCACCGAAGAGCTCGCACACCCGCCGCCGGGCGACGTCCTCGACCCGGTCGATGACCTCGTTGCCGCCGTAGTACCGCTTGCCCGGGTAGCCCTCGGAGTACTTGTTGGTGAGGACCGAACCGGTCGCCTCCATCACCGCCGGCGACGCGAAGTTCTCGGAGGCGATGAGCTGGATCGTCGAGTTCTGCCGGGCGATCTCGTCGCCGATGAGTCCGAAGACCTCGTCGTCACGTGCCGTTGGCCAGGTCATCGATGCTCAGACTCCTTTCAGAGGGTGCGGGGCGTGCCGCGAACACGGCATCGTCGTCGCCTCGGGCGGACTCGGGAAGGTCGGCCCACAGCCCTGCAAGATACGTGTCCTGGGCCTCGGGGTCGGAAAATCGCTCCTCGAGCGCGTGCAGCTCGTCGATGCGTCGCTGGTGACGGCCCCCCTCGAACGGGGTGTCGAGCCACAGGCGGGCGATCTCGAATGCGAGCGCGTCGGCCACGACCCGGGCGCCCATCGACAACACGTTCGCGTCGTTGTGGGCCCGCGACATGCGGGCGGTGTAGAGCTCGTTGCACAACGCGGCCCGCACGCCCGCCACCTTGTTGGCGGCGAGCTGCTCGCCCTGCCCCGAACCCCCCAGCACGATGCCACGGTCGACCCGTCCGGCCGCGACAGCCCGTGCCACGGCCGCGCAGAAGATCGGGTAGTCGACCGACACCGTGTCGTGGGTTCCGACGTCGACCACGTCGTGACCGTCCGCGGTGTGGGCATCGACGAGCTTCCACTTGAGCGCGTAG
>JBDZVK010000308.1:0-3154 GCA_040255725.1 Actinomycetota bacterium | reverse complement strand
AGCGCCTGCCCGTAGACGCCGATCGTGTCGGGTCGCTGCTGGTCGCTGAGCACGATGAGCACATCAGGCTGTCGGGGCATACCCGAACCCTGCCACGTCCGGCGGCCCGGCGGCGTCGTCACCGACGCGGTCGATCGATCACCGTCCGCTCGGTTCGATCCGTTGGCTCGATGCGCAGCGCGAGCACGGGACATGCCCTGACGGCACGCTTCGCGTCGTGCAGTTCACGTCGACCCAACGGCGTGGGGTCGACGATCGGAAAGCCCCAGTCATCGAGGGTGACCCGTTCGGGCGCAAGTTCGGCGCAGAGCCCGCGCCCGTCGCACAGGAGAGGGTCGACGGCCAGTCGGCGTTTCACCGCCATGGATTGCTCCTCGTCTCGGGGATCGTCAGGAACGCCGGGGCGCCCTTGGGGCATCCGCGCGCCGCAGCGTGTGCGGCAATCAGGTCGCGGTGTACTCGCAGCGCGCTGCGCAACAGCCGGACGGCACCGTCGGGCATGCCACAGCCACCGCGGTGGTCGATTTGTCCGGCCCACCGTTCGAGCTGTCCCGTTCTGGTCACGACGTTCTCACCCCTGCTGATCTCAGCGGCCGCCGAAGCGAGTGCGGGAAGGCCGTTGACGCAGACGCCGCACTGCAACGACGACTCGCCTGCCATCCAGTGGAGAAGCCGCGTGGTCTGACACCACGCGCACACCCGGTCAGGGAGTGGCACGAGCACCCCGGCGCCGGTGCTCGCGCCCAGCGGGCGCAGCGCGGCGTCGCTGAAGGCCACTTCGAGTGCCTCCGAGCCGCTGATCCAGGCGCCGAAGTAGCCGCCGACGAGAACCGGGCAGGTCCCGTCGATCGGGGCTCCACCCGCCCAGGCCACATCTGCCAGTGGCATCCCGATGGCGGCCTCGACGACCCAGCGTGACCCGTCGGCCCTGGTGACGGTGGCGAGCCGAGAGCCCGGCTCGTCGTCGGTGCCGCGCCTGCGGAATTCCTGCGCTCCGTGCTCGACGATCCAGGCCAATTGCGCCGCGGTCTCGCAGTTGATCACCGCGGTCGGCCGACCGGCCACGCCGCGTTCGACCATCCGCACACGGCGACCGGTGGGCAGCGCGTCGCCGCCATTGATCCAATGGACGAGCGCGGTCTCCTCGCCGACGACGAAATGCTCCGGCGTCGCATGCACCGTGAGTTCGACGCCCGGCTCGCACGACCCGCGCTCGATGATCGCGCTCTGCACCGCCGCGAGGGAGGCAGGTGCCGATCGGGCGATGCCGATGTCGACCATCCGGGCGCCGACGGCGTGGGCCGCCAGCACGACGCCGTCGATGACCAGGTGGGGCTGTGAACACAGCAGCAACCGGTCCTTGGCACTGGCCGGTTCACCTTCGGTCGCGTTCACCACGACGACTCCGTCACGCCCGGCGACCGCGCCGAGCTTCTGAGCGGTGGGGAAGCTCGCGCCGCCCCGGCCGCGGAGCCCGGACGCTTCGATCTCCGCGAGCAGCGCGGGCCCCCGACCGCGGAGCGCCGCGGGTGCACGGAACACCGCACGGTGCGCCGACAGCGAGACCGGGCCGGCCGCCGACAGCGTGAGTGGACGTTCCGCGACGCTCACCGGACCGGCTGCAGGCGTCCGTCGACGCGGACTCGACGCCGAACGGCCCGCACCGCCACGGCGACCACGACGACGCCGACACAGACGGCGTCGAGGGTGAGCATCCACGTCTGGGCGCGGTCGGTGCCGATCGTGACGCCGTGGAGCAGCGCGATGGGCCAGCACAGGTACGCGCTCAGATGCACGAGGCGCCACGTCGCATAGGAGATCCTGGACCGGAGCATGCTGGTGATGATCAACGCCAGGATCAGGTCGAACGCCAGAGTGCCGAGGCCGAGCTCGAGGGGGTGATAGCCGCTGATGAACGGCACCACGCCGTCGATCCACCCGATCGGCGCGTACCCGTCGACCACGGTGGCCGCGATGTGCAGGCCCAGGAACACCAGCGCGAGCAGCGAGACGTTCCGGTGCACCGCGCCCGACACGAACCGGGGTAGGCCGCGGCCGGTGCCGTCCATCGAGGTGATCACCCCGAGGACGACCACGAGGGTGAGGAGCACGAGGCTCGTCGTCCCCGAGGCCCTCGTCAGGTACCACAGCGTGTTCATGCTGCTTCCGCCTCCCAGCCGCCGAGGGTCGTCACGGTGCCGTCGACGTCCGTCAGGCGTGCCGGCAACCCGGTGCGACCCAGCCAATCGGTGGCACCACGGCCCATGATCACCGCCGCGGTCGAGGCGACGTTCGCGTCGACGCAGCTGCCTGCAGCGACCGAGATCGTGCGCCACACCACGTCCGCGGAGCGACCCGTCGCCGGGTCGACGAGGTGGTGCTGGTCGATGCCGCCCCGCTTCCAGTGCCGGACGGTCACCGACGAGGTCGCCAGCCCACCGTCGCCGATGCGGACGGTCTGACCGGGAGCGTCCGGCGCGGCGCCTTGCCAATCGGTGATGCGAACCGGCCAGCCGCCTTCGGGCGGTTCGCCGGCCACGGCGAGGTCGCCGCCGATGCCGACCAGCACCCCGCAGCCGACGGTGGCGGCCGCCGCGGCCGCGGCCCGATCCGCGGCGAGGGCCTTCGCCGTCGCGCCCAGGTCGAGGCGCGTGCCCGGTGGGACCCGCACCGTGGAACGAAGTGGATCGATCTCGACGCAACGCCAGCCGGTGACCCGAACCAGATGCAGCACCGGCGCCCCGTCACGGTCCAGCGACGCGAAGTCCCGGTCATAACCCAAGGCGCGCAGCGCCCCACCGATGGTCGGGTCCACCACGCCGTCGGTGCGCCGGGCTGCGTCGAGGGCCACCGCGAGCGCATCGCGAAAGCACGTCCCGACGACCACGGGCCGACCGGCCGATTCGTTCACCCGCGACAGATCCGACTCGGGGCGGAATCTGCTGCAGGCGGCTTCGATGTGCTCGATCACCTCGAGCGCCGCATCGGTCGCGTCGGTGACAGCGTCTGGCACGACCCGGTCGGGTTCGCTGACGAGGACCACGGCGTCGGTACCCATGACCTTCATCACGACCCTCCAGAGACGACGCGGGGTGTGGTTTGGGGCGGGGCGGCGGCGGGGGCCGCCGCGGGTGGGGTGAAAGCCGACGCGCAG
>JBDZVK010000307.1:0-3161 GCA_040255725.1 Actinomycetota bacterium | reverse complement strand
GGGCTGCTGTGCGACGGCGGCGACCGCTACTCCCACACCGTGTACGACGACGCCTGGCTCGACGCGGAGGGGATCGATCCCACGCCGTACGAGGATCAGCTCGAGGAACTTCTCGGCGGCTGACCTCGGCGGGTCAGCGACCGGACGACGGCATCGACGAGCCCGTCCACGGTGTGCGGGTCGGCCTGCTCGGTCGGGGTGATCCCGTGGGCCTCGAGCGCCGCGGTGGTGATCGGCCCGATCGACACCGCGCAGGGCGGCAGCCCGTCGGCGCCCACCTCGGCGACCAGGTGGTCGACGGTGGAGGTCGAGGTGAAGGTCACCGCGTCGGCGCCGCGGATCTCGGCTCGGGTCGCCTCGTCGACCTCGGCGGCGACCGTGGCGTAGCCGACCACCTCGTCGACCGTCCATCCTTTGGCTTCGAGACCGCGCGCGACGACGTCGCGGGCGACCTCCGGGCGGATCTGGAGCACGCGGCCACGTCCGGGTTCGAACGCGGCGACGAGGTCCTCGCCGACCGCCACGTCGGGCACGAGATCGGCGACGACCCCGTGGCCGGCCAGGGCCCGCGCGGTACCCGGCCCGATCGCCGCGACCCGGGTACCACCGAGATCCCCGCGACCGTCGAGCACCGAGAACAGCCGGTCGACCCCGACCGCCGAGGTGAGCACCACCCAGTCGTACCCGTCACCCCGCAACGCGGCCACCGCACGCCCGAGCGCCGCGCCACCGTCGGCCGGGTCGGCGAAGTCGATGACCGGCGCGAACACGACCTGCGCACCGAGGTGTTCCAGCGCGGCGTCCAAGCGGCCGGGCCGGGCCCGGGTCACCACGACCGTGCAGTGCGCGAGCGGCCGCACGGCCGCCTCGTCGGATCTGGTCACAGGCGCAGGGTACCGGCCCCGGCAACGCCGTCCGTTGACCGGTCAACCGGGCGATGACCCGACGGCGGCCCGCAGCGCGTCGGCGAGCTCGACCCCGGCCCCGAGCGCCGACTCGGTCGTCGCGCCGGTCGTCACCGCCCGTCGGTGCACCGGGCCGTTCGCATCGGGCGCCAGGACTCCGGTCAGCGTCAATCGGCCGTCCGCGTCGAGCGTCGCATGCGCACCGGCCGGCAGGTCGCAGTCGCCGCCGAGGCGGGCCAGGAAGGCCCGTTCGGCATCGACCCGCAGACGGCTCGGCGCGTGTTCGATCGCCCGGAGCCGTTCGCGGGTCACCGAATCGTCGGTGCGGCACTCCACCCCGAGCGCCCCCTGGGCGACCTGGGGCACGATCTCGTCGACCCCGAAGATCTGCGCGGCCCGCCCCGACAGGCCCAGGCGCTCGAGCGCCGCGGCGGCCACCACGATCGCGTCCATGCTGCCGTCGTCGACGTGCGCCAGCCGGGTCGCGATGTTGCCCCGCAACCCCACGATCGACACGTCGTCGCGCAGACCGGCGAGCTGGACCCGCCGGCGGGCCGAGCCGGTGCCGACCACCGCACCGGGCGCAAGCGATGCGAGCGTCGCGCCCGCGAGCGCGTCGCGGGCGTCGCCGCGTTCGGGCACCGCGGCCAGCACGAGCCCGTCGACGGTGAGGGCGGTCAGGTCCTTGGCCGAATGGACCGCGAGATCCGCGCGGCCGTCGAGCACGGCGTGCTGGACCTCCTTCGCGAACACCCCTTTGCCGCCGATCTCGGCGATGGGCACCTCGAGGTGCCGGTCGGCGTGCGTCGTGACCGGGACGAACTCGATCGCCAGCTCGGGTTCATTGGCCCGGAGAAGCGCCGCGACGTGATCTGCCTGCCACCGTGCGAGGGCGCTGGCCCGGGTGGCGACGCGCAGCGCCGACCCGCTCACGCCCCGCCGGTCGTCCGGTCGACGGGATCGTCGGAGTCGCCGTCGTCCATGGCGTACAGGTCGCGCAACGCGTCGACGATCTGATCGCCGCGCACGCTGCCCGCGAGTTCACCGAGCCGCACGCTGGGCCGGTGCAGCAACTTCGCGACGATGCCGTGCGTGAGCGCCTCGACGGCGTCGCGCTGGCGATCGGTCAGCCCGTCGAGCCGTCCCGCGAAACGATCGAGTTCGGCCCTGCGGATCGCGTCGCTCCGGGCGTGCAGCTCCGCGATCACCGGGGCGACCGAGCGGGCGTTCCGTTGCGCCCGGAAGCGCACCAACTCGTCCTCGATGATGGTGGTGACCGCCGAGATCTCGCCACGCCGCTGACGCAACCCGGCCTCGGTGAACGCCCGCAGATCGTCCATGTCGCACAACTCGACGCCGGGAAGCTCGCCCACGCGGGGGTCGACGTCGCGGGGCACGGCGATGTCGACGATCAGCAGCGGGCGCCCGTCCCGAGCGGCGACGACCTCAGCGAACGTGTCGCGGTCGAGCACCTGGTTCACCGCGGCCGTCGAGGTGACCACCAGGTCGACGTCGGCGAGCTCGTCGGCGATCGAGGCGAGGGGGATCCGGGTGCCGCCGATCCGTTCGGCGAGTTCGTCGGCCCGCGACGCCGTCCGATTGGCGATCTTCACGTCACCGGCGCCGGCGCCCGCCAGCGCGACCGCAACCTGTTCGCCCATGTCGCCCGTGCCGACCACGAGCACGGCCCGGTCTTCGAGACTGCCGAGCTTCTGTGTGGCCATCGCCACCGCCGCGGCGGAAGCCGACGCGATCGACCGGGAGATGCCGGTTTCGGTGCGTACCCGCTTGCCCACGTGGATCGCATGGCGGAACAGGGCGTTGAGTTGCGGGCCGACCACCCCCTGGTCCCTGGCGACCCGCCACGCGTCCTTGAGCTGGCCGAGGATCTCGGTTTCGCCGATGACCGCCGAGTCCAGACCGGCGGCCACCGAGAACAGATGCGCGATCGCGGCCTCGTCGGATTCGACGGTCAGGTGGTCGGAGAGCTCGCCGATCGGCAGGCCGGCGTGGTCGGCGAGCACCGTGCGGAGTTCGGAGTAGGTGTCGTGGAACCGTTCCACGACCGCATAGACCTCGGTCCGGTTGCACGTGGACACGACGACCGCTTCGGCGACGAAGTCGCGCTTGGACGCGACCGTGACCAGCTTGGGGAGGTCGTCCGCGCCGACGGTGAGCCGCTCCAACAGATCGAGCGGTGCCGAGCGGTGATTGACTCCGATGACGACGATTGCCACGCCTCGAGGCGCTCCTTGA
>JBDZVK010000306.1:0-3167 GCA_040255725.1 Actinomycetota bacterium | reverse complement strand
GGTGTTCGACAACAGCGCGGGGTGGTAGGCGCCGACGTCGACGTAGAAACCGTCGGCCTGGTCGGCGAAGAGCTGGGCGAGGACAAGGTCCTCGGCGAACTGCGACATCGACACGGCCCGCCCGAACGCGAGCTGTTGGACCGACAGGTCGCCTCGACGCAACCGTCGAACCGATCGCACGTACGGGCGCACGCGCTGACGGAGCCGCCCACGGATCCCCGTCGATTCTCCGGTCGTCATCGGTGGCACTCCTCGCATGCTGCGGACCCGCGACGGTACTCGCAGGCCGTCAACTCTTGAACAGGAACTGGCCCTCGTCGGCCCCGAGCAGCAGGTTGACCTCCTCGGCGAGGTCGGGATGGTCGGCGAGGCCCGGGTCGGCATCCAGCAGCGCCTCCGCCGCGTTGCGGGCCCGCTCGACCCACTTTCGGTCCCTGCGCAGCGACGCCAGTCGCAGGTCGTTGCGGCCGGTCTGGCGGGTGTCCATCAGCGTGCCCTCGCCACGCAGGTCGAGGTCGGTCTCGGCCAACACGAACCCGTCGGTCGTGGCGACGAGGGCTTCGAGACGGGCCTGCGCATCGGGCGTGGCGCCTTCGGCGAGCAGGTAGCACCAGGATTGGTCCGCGCCACGGCCCACCCGGCCACGCAACTGGTGGAGCTGGGCGATGCCGAAGCGGTCCGCGTCGAGGATCACCATCACCGTCGCGTTCGGCACGTCGACGCCGACCTCGATGACCGTGGTCGCCACGATCACATCGAGATCGCCGCTGCGGAACGCGTCCATCACGGCTTCCTTGTCGGGGCCCTTGAGCCGGCCGTGCAGCAACCCGACCCGCAGCCCCTCGAGCTCACCCCCCGGCGCGATCAGCCGGTCGCGGGTGTCGGTGGCCGAGGCGACCTCGAGCTTCTCGGACTCCTCGATCAGCGGACACACCACGTAGGCCTGGCGTCCCGCGGCGACCTGATCACGTACCCGCGCCCACGCGTCGGCCTCCTCCAGGGTGTCCGGACGCACCCAGTGCGTCGTGACCGGGGTGCGGCCCGGGGGCAGCTCGTCGAGCACCGACACGTCCAGGTCGCCGTACACGGTCATCGCCGCGGTCCGCGGGATCGGCGTGGCGGTCATCACCAGCACGTCCGGAGTCGCGCCACCCGCGCCGGCGCCGTCGCGCAGCGCCGCGCGCTGTTCGACCCCGAACCGGTGCTGCTCGTCGATCACCACCACGCCGAGCGAGGCGAAGGCGACGCCTTCCTGGATGAGCGCGTGGGTGCCGACCACCACATCGATCGTGCCGTCGGCCAGGCCGGCCAGCACCTCGCGGCGGGCCGCCGTACCGATCCGGTTGGTGAGCACCGCGACGCGCACCGGCCGCTCACCGAACAGGTTGCCCCCGTCACCGATGACGAGGTCGGCCAAGAGTGCCGACACGCCGGCGTGGTGTTGCTCGGCGAGCACCTCGGTCGGTGCCATGAGCGCGCCCTGGTGGCCGCCCTGGACCGCGGCGAGCAGTGCGTGCACGGCGACGAGGGTCTTGCCCGCGCCCACGTCACCCTGCAGCAACCGGTGCATCGGCGCCTCGGAGGCGAGGTCCGCGTCGATCTCGGCGATCACGCGGGTCTGCGCGCCGGTCAGCGGAAACGGCAACGAAGCGGTGAACCGCGCCAGCAGCGACCCGGAACCGCGCCCGACGTCATGGGCGATGCCCCGCGCCTCGGCTGCGAGCGCGCGTTTGTGGCCGACGAGCGCGAGCTGCACGCGCAGGAGTTCGTCGAACACCAAACGCGAGCGGGCCCGCTGCACGTCGGCCATCGATTCGGGCGCGTGGATGTCGTGGTAGGCGGTGGTGCGGTCGATGAGTCGGTGGGCACGCAACAGCTCGGCCGGTACGGGCTCGGCGAAGGTCTTCGCCCGGTCGAGCACCTCGGTCATCCACCGGGCGATGTCCCAGGTGGTGATCCGCTCCTTCTCCGACTGGGGGTACATGGCGATGATCTTCCCGGTGCGGTCGCCGATCAGATCCACCACGGGGTTCGTCATCTGCAATCGCCCGCGGTAGTCCTCGACCTTGCCGAACAGCACACACTCGGTGCCCGCGGGCAGCTGCCGCTCACGCCACCCCTGGTTGAAGAACGTGACCCGCAGATACCCCGAGCCGTCGGTGACGTCCGCCGTGACCAGCGTGCGCGGCGGTCGGCCCCGCGTCCGCCGGGCAGAGATCTTGCGCACCGTGGCCAGCACCATCGCCGGTTCGCCGATCTGCAGGTCCGCGATGCGCTGCTCGTTGGTGCGGTCCACGTACCGGCGCGGGTAGTGCGTGAGCAGGTCGAGCACCGTGCGGACGTCGAACGCCTCGGCCAGCGCGGTGGCGTGCTTCGGGCCGATCCCGTGCAGTTCGGTGACCGGGATGTCGGCGAGCTGGGTGAGGCGTCGCCCGCTCATGTCTCCAGGGCTGCCGCCAGTCGTTCGAGTGTGCCGCTGATCGTCTCGGTGTTGCGTTCGTGGCGGTCCTCGACGCCCGACATCTGTTTGGAGAACTCCAGCGCCGACTCGGGGCGCAGGTCCTCGCTCCACTCGGTCACCCGGCTGCCGCCGTCGATCGGCTCGATCCGGTAGCCCCAGGTGGCGTAGTGGAAGTCGAACATCGCACACTCGAAGGTGAAGGCGCGTCCCCGATCGGCCTCGGTGATCGTGCACTGGCTGGTCCAGGTGTGCTCGCCGTTGCGGTTGTGACCGTCGAAGGTCGCCCCGACGACCGGTTCGGTCGCGTCCCCGGTCCACTCACAACGGTGGCACTCCGGCGACCATTCCCCCATCCGGGTGACGTCCGAGATGGCGTCGTAGACGGCTTCGGGTGCGGCGGCGATGTCTCTGGTGATCTCGATGCGGTCGGCCATGGTGAGCCAGTCCAGCACACCGGAGATGACCGGGCCGACCACGGCGGCAGACCGCTTCGACGTTGTCGCCGTCGGGGTCCCGCACGAACGCGCCGTGGTACCCCGGGTGGTACCCGGGCCACTCACGGGGCCCGGGCCGGACTTCGGGCGCCTTCAGCGGCCGTTCCGCGAACGTCGCAACCACTGCTCCCAGGTGATCGTGCCGTCCCGGTGCTCAGGGGCCAGGTGCCAGCCCTCGGCGTAGTCGGCGATCCGGCCGATCCTCGGCACGC
>JBDZVK010000305.1:0-3168 GCA_040255725.1 Actinomycetota bacterium | reverse complement strand
TCGGGCAGGTGGGTCACGTACGGGCTCGCTTTGGCGTTCACCTTGCAACCCTGCAGGCAGTAGCCACGGTAGATGCAGTGCGGCCGGTTGCCGAACGTGCCGTTGACGATGCCCACCGGCCCGACCCGCATCTCGATGCCGAGCTCGATCGCGCCGCGCCAGACCTTGTTCGCCGCTGCGGACACCGGGTGGGGGCTGAACGGGTAGCGGTGGGGGCGACCCCATGGCCAGTCCTGACCGGCGACGGGCAGTTCGCGCTCCACGCGTGCGTACTCGGGCTCGAGATCCTCGTAGCGGATCGGCCAGTCGGCTCCGACCCCGTCGAGGGCGTGGGTCTGCAGATCCGACGGATGGAACCGGGGCGTGTAGCCGGCGTAGTGCACCATCGACCCGCCCACCCCGCGCCCGGAGTTGTTCTTGCCCAGCTCGATCGGGTCGGAGCCACCGATGATCCGCTTCTGGGTCCAGTAGAGCGCATGGGAGCCGGCCTCGTCGGAGACCCAGTCGTCGTCGGGATGCCAGAACGGCCCTGCCTCGATGATCACCACCCGCCAACCGTGGCGGGCGAGACGCTGGGCGAGGACCGAACCGCCGGCGCCGGCGCCGACGATCACGAGGTCGACCTCGTCGGACTCGCCGTAGCGTTGCATCGTCGCCTCGCCGGGAAGTTGCCGTGAATGGACGTCGAGCAGAAAGCGCGAGTCGTTGTCGGTCGGGCCGACCGAGCCCTTCAGCACGCCCTCGAGGCCGGCCTTGACGCGGTCCGGGAACCGGGTCACGAAGATCCCGGTTCGCCGAAGACGTCGGGCCGGTTCTCGCTCGCCGCGACGGGGTCCTCGTCGGTGGCGCCGGGGCGTTCGAAGGGTTCACGCACGCTCGTCGGCCCCATCCGCATGAACCCCCGCGGATAGGCCGGGCCGCCGAAGCCGATCTCGTTCCAGGCCCACGGGTGGGCGTAGAACCCCGAGAGGATCGCCCGCATGCACACCGACCAGGCGCGGGCCACGTCGAGACCGTCCCAGGGGCCGCCCGACAGCGCGCCGTCGGCGAGGTCGCCGACGATCGCCTCCTGGCTGCCCGGCGTGCACGCCGCGAAGGCCGTGCCGTGACGCCGGCTCGCGGTGTGGTCGAGACCGGCCAGCACCGTCCGCCAGGTGACGCGGTCGTCGGGCATGTTCGCGTACTGGAACCCGTCGAGGTGACCGTCGGCGAGCTTCGCGTCGACCGATTCGGCCACGGGAATGCGTGGTTCGGTGTCCTGGGCCATGCAGGTGTCACAGAACGCCCGCAGTGTCGGCTCCTCGTCGTCGGTGAAGAACCGCAACGGCCCGGGCGCCTCGAGCCGTGCCAGTACCACGGCGCGGGTTGCGGCGTCCCAGGTCGCGATCGAGTCCATCACGTCGTAGTCGGGATAGCGGCCGATCATCTGCGGAGTGGTGCCGCGGCGCTGCCGGGGGAGCCATGACGGATGCGGCGGTTGGCGGCCCGGTCGCAGGTTGGGCAGGTGCTCGCCACGGTCCCGGTCGATCGTGTCGCCGTCGGGCGGGTCACCGTTCGACGGTTCGTCGTGTGCGGTCCGCTCGGCCATCAGCGTTCCCTGCGCAGGATCGCCGCGAGCAGGCCCATGCCGCCGACCATGCACATCAGCCCCGGCGCGGCGATCGGCGGCCCCATCGGCACGTTGTACGACGCCAGCGCCCAGCCACCGGGCTTGCGGGCCACGCCCCGGGCGTGGAACCACTCACCGGCGAGCCCGTTCGCGGTGTAGATCGCCGCCGCGACCGGCAGGGCCGTCTTGGCCCACCGTTTGCTGAACACCCCCGCGACGCCGGCGCACACCACCGGTGGGGTCACCACGATCGGCGACCACATCCACTTGTTGCCGAAGCTCGCCTTGTAGTGCTCGAGGTAGATCTCGGTGGTGGTCACCACGGCGGCCACCGCGGTCAGACCCGAAAGGGAACGTTCGAAGCGGCCGTGTTCGATGTTGGCGACCATACGGTCGAGCACGTGCTCGGACGACGGCGCCGTCATCCGGCTACGGCGCGACGGGCGCATGGGCGTATCGGTTGGCGATCATGCCCGACGCCTTCCCGATCGGACCGTGCGCCAAACATGCGGACCCGTCGGTCGATGGCCCGACGCCGAGCACGAAGACGGGGCTCGGCGGGGCCGCGACGGGCCGTCGGGGCCGAAGACCCTTGCCCGAAGCGGTTCGCCGGTTCAGAATCATCGTTGGTAGCGTCGGTACATGACGAACACCCCTTCTGCCGCGTACTCGGTGCGCCTTTTGGTGCGCCTCGACAACCGACCCGGTGCCCTGGGTCGTCTGGCGGCGGCGATCGGGGAGGTAGGGGGCAACATCGGAGCGCTCGCCGGTTTCGAGGCCAAGGGTGACCACCTCGACGAGGCACTCATCGTCGACTGCATCGACGAAGTCCACATGCTCGAGTTGCGCAAGGCGATCGACGGCCTCGACGGCGTCGAGGTGCTCGAAGCCGGCGACCGGACCTTCGAGATGCACGACGGCGGCAAGATCGAAGTGCTCGCCCGCATGCCGATCCGCGACCGTGACGACCTGTCGATGGCCTACACGCCCGGCGTCGCCCGGGTCTGCAAGGCCATCGAGACCGAGCCACCGCTGCTGCACGATCTGACGATCAAGAAGAACACGGTCGCGATCGTCACCGACGGCACCGCCGTGCTGGGGCTCGGCGACATCGGCCCTGGTGCGGCCCTGCCGGTCATGGAGGGCAAGGCGCTGCTGTTCAAGAACTTCGCCGGCGTCGACGCGTTCCCGATCTGCGTCGACATCCCCGAGGGCACCTCCTCCGACGACCGCGTCGACGAGATCGTCGAGACGATCCGTCGGATCGCCCCGGTGTTCGGCGGCATCAACCTCGAGGACATCGCCGCCCCGCAGTGCTTCGCCGTCGAGGAGCAGCTCCAGGCCACGCTCGACATCCCCGTCTTCCACGACGATCAGCACGGCACCGCGGTGGTCGTGCTCGCCGCATTGCGCAACGCGCTGAAGATCGTCGACAAGAAGATGGAGGATCTGAGCATCGTGATCGCCGGCGCGGGTGCGGCCGGTGTGGCGATCTCGAAGATCCTGCGTGACGCCGGGGTGCCAGTGGTGATCGGCACCGACCGCAAAGGGGCGATCCA
>JBDZVK010000023.1:16232-17480 GCA_040255725.1 Actinomycetota bacterium | reverse complement strand
CATGGTGTGGTGGTCGGACTCATTCGGGTACTTGTTCGCACCTACCCCTGTCATGCAAATCGGAGCGGTCGGATCCATTCCCGCCATATTCGCATCGACGACGTGAACAGGTGTGCCCGCAGCCGACGCGCGTGGTGACGCAATGATCCAGCTGGCGGAAAGCAGCAACCGTGCGGACAAGTCTCAGCCGAGTGATCACGTCAAGTCCGCCTGCTTCAGCTGCCAACTTCCGCCGGCGTATCTGTCTGCATAGACGATGGTGTCGCCGTCGACAGCCCATTTGCCGGTGCGGAGCGGCTCCCCCTGCCAATCGAAGGTGCGCCAACCGTTTCCAGCGCTCACCAGCGCTCGATGCGTGTCATTCTGCTCCGGCACCAATGGGCTGAGCGCAAGCCATTGGCCCGAGCCATCCATCGAGGGCACCGGTGGCGCGTCGGAACTGGCCGCCGCACCAAACGGCGTAGCGATGATCTCGTCGCCATTCACCTCGATCGAAAAGACCGCGATCTGGTGTTCCTTGTAGCGCCAGAGAAGTGGACCATCCGGAGAGCACCCTGCGATTCCGGCCGCTGAAGCGCCCTCGAGCAACGTATCCAGGTCCGTTGCGTCCAACGCCTTCCAGCTACTGTCGGTGTGCGATCTGAAAAAAGCCTTGGCGGTCCAGTCGATCGGTTCGTCGGGTTGCTGCAGGTCGCCCTGATCCACCGAGGCGACAAGGAGGTCGGACCCGACCGGGCAAGGCAGGGCTCCGACTTGAGGGTATGGGTCGGTCTTGGAGATGGATCCCGTTCGGAGATCGAGTTCTGCCCGACCACCATCGAGGAGGAGTCGGCCAGTCGAAACCGGACCGGCGGGCCACTCTCCCGCGACGTGGCTTGCAACCGTCTCGAAGGTGTGCCGTTGCAGATCGAAGGTGAGCACGGAAACGTCGGTGGTGCCGCAGTCGTCCTCGGCCGTTCGCACTGCAGTGCTCGGGTCAAAGTCCGGGCAGTCAGTACCGGCAATGACCAGATGCCCGTCCCACTCCCAAGTCCGGACCCCAACCATGGGCTTGGCCTCCGACATGGTGAAATCCGTCCCGTTCGGAAGCGTGACCTTCACGGTTGGTCGGGCGCCGGCCAGACCGTCCACAACCGCAATCTTCCCATTGACGGGAGCGAGCGCCACAGACTGGATCGCATTCCCGTGGGTGTCATCGATGCCGGGAGACGACGCGCCCCGTACCATGACGTCCGGTGTCGATGCGCA
>JBDZVK010000023.1:0-16132 GCA_040255725.1 Actinomycetota bacterium | reverse complement strand
ACGCGAGAAGCGAAGTCCGCTGCTGGAATGCGCCGCTCGATTTCGAGGGGCGGCCGGCCCCTTCGGCGCCGATGAGAAGCCGGCGGCGGCGCGCCTCGCCGAGATCGCCGACCGTTGCGAGAGCGAACTCCCCCATCTGCCGGCCGTGCGTACGGGCGAGTCGCACCTGTACCAGGTGTTCGCGAAGCCCGGCCTGGAACGGCGAGACCGACTCGGCGACATCCTCGGCGCGTCTTGACCCCGCCGCCCCGCCCGCGGAGCGGTGCGACACGAACCCGAACGGCGGTCGCCGTTCGAGGTGCTCCCGGTCCGACCCGCACGCACGGCATTCTCGGGCGCCTACCCTGGCGTCGCATGGAACTGCGCATCTTCACCGAACCCCAACAGGGCGCCTCCTACGACGACCTGCTCACCGTCGCGACCTATGCCGAACGGCTCGGATTCGGGGCCTTCTTCCGCTCCGACCACTACACGAAGATGGGGAACGTGACCGGCCTGCCCGGCCCGACCGATGCGTGGACGACCCTCGCCGGGCTGGCCCGCGACACCTCGACGATCAGGCTCGGCACCCTGGTCACCGCCGGCACCTTCCGCCTGCCCGGACCGCTCGCGATCACCGTGGCCACGGTCGACGCGATGAGCAACGGGCGGATCGAACTCGGCCTCGGCGCGGGCTGGTACGAGATCGAACACACCCAGTACGGCATCCCGTTCCCGCCGCTCGGCGAACGTTTCGACCGGCTCGAGGAACAGTTCGCGGTCGTCACCGGCCTGTGGGACACCCCGGCCGACGAGACCTTCACGTTCGAGGGCACGCACTATTCGCTCACCGACTCCCCCGCCCTCCCCAAGCCCGTGCAGTCGCCGCACCCGCCGATCATCGTCGGTGGTGCCGGGCCCACCCGTACCCCGGCGCTCGCGGCCCGCTACGCGGCCGAGTACAACGTGCCGTTCCATTCCGTGGACGACACCGAGGCCGCGTACGGCCGCGTCCGCGCCGCGTGTGAAACCGCCGGACGGGACCCCGACGACGTGATCTACTCGGCCGCGCAGGTGTTGTGTGTCGGCGCGAACGTAGAGGAGGTCGCCCGCCGCGCCGCGGCCATCGGCCGGGAGCCCGACGAGCTGCGCGCCAACGGCGTGGCCGGCACCCCGGACGAAGCCCTGGCCAAGATCGCCCGGTTCGCCGGGATCGGCGCGACGAGGCTGTACCTGCAGGTGCTCGATCTTTCCGACACCGACCACCTCGAACTCGTCGCCGCCGAGATCACGCCTCGTCTGTAGCGGCCGGGCCGCGGTGTGGTGCGTCCCGGTGCGTCCACGCTCGAGGCGACCGCGCCGCGGCCGCGTCCGTGACCGGTCGGATCGGATGGTCCGGGAAGTGGCGTCAGGCCTCCGACCCGCCTCGCTCGCCCGTTCGGGTGCCGGGGGTCTTCGGTAGCGGTGAGCGTCGGCGTCGCCGCGGCCACCGGACGCGGCCTAACCTCGGCGCTCGAAAGGATGGGCCGCGTTGACCACCGAGCCGGCGCACCGCCGGGATCGACCGCTCGAACCGATGATCTTTCGGGTCGCTCTCGTCGTCGCCGCCGCTCCCATCCTCGTCGCGGCCGTGCACAACGGCCTCGTCGGTTGGTTTCCGTCGGCGGACACGGCGATCACGGCGATCAGGGCGCACGACGTCTTCTCGGCCCATCCACCGCTCACGGGACTGCCCGCTTCCACATCGATGCAGTCGGCGGTCGCGTACGACTACCTCGGCGCGCCACTCGAGCAACTCCTCGCCGTTCCGGTCCGGCTGCTCGGGGTGTCGTGGGGGATGCTGATCGGCATCGGCGTACTCAACACCGCCTGGTTCGCGACCGCCATGTGGCTGATCAGGCGCCGGGTCGGCTACCGGCTCGGTGTGGTGGCGTGCCTGTTCGGTGCGATGCTGTGCTGGTCGGTCGGCAGTCAGGCGATGGTCGACCCGACTCCCGTCAGCGCGGGACTATTCGCGGTGCTCGTGCTCTACGCAGGTGTGTGGAGCGCGGCCGAAGGTGACGACGCGGGTGTCGTCGCGCTCGCCGTCGCCGGAAATTTTCTCGTTCTCGTGCACCTCAAGTTCATCGTGGTCGTCCCGCTCATGGTCGCGGTCGGACTCGCAGCCTGGATCCACCGCGTCCGTCGGCTGACATCCGGCGCCCATCCAGGTGGTGGTGTGGACCGGCCACGACCGCTCCGCACGGTCGCGATCGCCGCGTGCGTCACGGCGATCTTCTGGCTCGCGCCGCTGTGGCAACAGGTGCGCGGGTCTCCGGGCAACATCGGCCAAGTCGTCCGCGGCCTCCCTCGACCACAGGCCCCGCACCCCGACGTCCACCACGGCATCATCGATGCGATCGGCGTCGTGGCCTCGCCGATCGTGTCGTGGAGGCTGTGGTCCCGATGGTCGTTCGTGTCGCCGGACTTCGACGTCTTCGGCCCGAACGGTCCGTTCGTGACCGGCGCGGTCGGCGTGGTGATCGTGATCGCGCTCCTCGTCGGCCTCGGCTGGGCGGCGCATGCACGTGGTGACTCGGTGATGCGCACCGGGGCGGCGTCCGCGGCACTCGCGTGGATCGCATGGACGGCGACCGCCGTGGCGGACCGCTCGAGTCCGTGGTACCACCGCTACTACCAGGCGCTCTGGCCACTCGCGATGTTCGTCTGGCTCGTCATCGTCCTCGGAGTCCTCAGGTCCGATCGCTTCCGCAGACTCGTCTCCGGCCGACGGATCACGCGGTTCGCGCCGGGTGCACTCACGGCCGTCGCGGTCGTGTTCGGCGCCTTGTCGATCCCGATCATGAACGCCGGAAGCTCCACCACCCAGGAGGCGATCCCGATCGCGAAGCGTCTGTACCACGAGACGCGCACCAAGGTGCCGCCCGGACCGCCGGTGCTGGTGACCATCGACCCCGCCGCCTGGACCCACGCCGGCGAGGCGCTCCTCGGACTCCGAGCACGCGGCACCGAGTTCCGGGTGGCGACGCAGTGGGAGATCCGTACCTACGGATCGGCCCGTGCGCACCGGCCCGGCGCCGACGGCGCCACCCGTGAGCTCATCATCACGCGTGACGCCGATCCGCCGAGGGGGTCCACCGTGCTGGGCTCGAGCGTCGAACTGAGCCGGCCGCTCGCCGAGCACTTGGCGGTCGGGCGCCGCTTCGACGCGTGGGCCGCGGCCGCGGCGAGCCGGTCCGACGACGGGCGCGACGGTCCAGCGGCGAAGATCCTCGCCATCGGCCGGAAGTCGGGCCGGTCTCCGTTTGTCGATCCCTGGCTGGTCGACGCGCTCGCATCGGGTGAATTTCCGGACCTGGTCGACGCGATCACGATCCCGGGGTCGACCCGGTCCGCGAAGCTCCGGTGGCTCCAGGACCAACGACTGGTCCTCAGCGACGCTGCGGTCCATCTGTATCTCCGGCCGATCGGCTCCTAGGCGACCGGCCCGTCAGGCGTCGGCAGGGTGGGCGAATCGCCGCAGAGATCATGCCCGGGGTCTGCTCTGCGCGGTCGTCGAGGCGGCGGTGCGACGACTCAGCGGTCCATCGCGGTCGCGGCCGCGCGGCCCGCCATCAGGTACTGCGCACCCGAGGCGACCGTCAGCCCGACGGCGACCCACAACAGCGCCTGGCCGAGCCCGACGTACTCGACGGTCGCCGGGGCGATCACCGCGCCGATCGCCAACTCCTGGACCACGGTCTTGATCTTGCCGAGCCCGAGGGCGGGCACGGCGAGCCCGCGCCGTCCCCACCACGAGCGGTACACGCTGATCACCAGCTCGCGCACCGCGATGATCCCCACCGGCACCCACCACATGGCGTCGGTGGCCACCAATGCGAACATCGCCCCCAGCACCAGCGCCTTGTCGGCGAGCGGGTCGAGGAAGGCTCCGGACCGGGTCGACCCCTGACGGCGGGCGATGTAGCCGTCGACACCGTCGGAGGCGGCGAGGATGAACGCGAGCACGAACGTGCCCCAACTCACCCGATTGGCGAAGATCTGCGCGATCAGCAGCGGCACCAGTGCGAGCCGGGCGAGGGTGACCAGGTTCGCGGGCGTCAACAGCGCGGACGGCCCGAACCGGTCCGGCGGGAGCGACCCGAGCGACGGCCGTCCGTCGAGTTCGGTCACCGCAACGCCTCCGCCGGTGCGGCACCCACGGGCACCGCTTCGAGGTCGGTGCCGACCGCCCCGCTGATCGTCACCTCGTGGAAGGCGCCCACCTCGAGCGATTCGGGGACGCTGACGATGCCGTCGATCTCGGGCGCCTCACGGTGGCTGCGCGCCACGCCGGGGCGGTCGACGAGCACTCGGGTCGTGGTGCCCACCAGGTCGTCACGGGCGTCCGCGGTGATGCGTTCCTGGAGCTCGCGCAACTCCGCGAGCCGGTCGGCGACCAGGCCGCGGGGCACCTGACCGTCGAGGCCGACCGCGTGGGTGCCCTCCTCGGGCGAATAGGCGAAGAAGCCGCACCAGTCCAGGCGCGCCCACTCGACGAAGTCCAACAGGGCGTCGTGGTCGGCCTCGGTCTCACCGGGGTAGCCGACGATGAAGTTCGACCGGAACGCACTGGTGGGTTCGAGGCCGCGGATCCGGTCGATGCGCGCGGCGAACTTCTCGGCCGAGCCCGGGCGCCGCATCCGCCGCAACAACGGCGGCGACACGTGCTGCAACGACAGATCGAAGTACGCGACCCCGGTGGCCAACATCGCGTCGATCAACGCGTCGGTGAGCCCGGAGGGGTACAGGTACAACAGCCGCACCCACTCGACCCGTTCGGCGGCGCCCCGGACGAGCTGTTCGAGTTGCCGGCTGCCCCGGCCCTGGTCCCGCCCGTAGGAGACGAGGTCCTGGGCCACGAGCACGATCTCGGACACGTCCAGGGTCTCGATCTCGGCGAGCACGGCATCGAGTGGCCGGGACCGTTGCCTGCCGCGGAACGTCGGGATCGCACAGAACCCGCAGGCCCGGTCACACCCCTCCGCGGCCTTCACGTAGGCCCACGGGCGGACCGACGCCGGACGGGGCAGGTTCAACAGGTCGAAGTCCGCCACTGACGCGCCCGCGGCGCGGGGTTTGCGGCCGATTCCCAGGACCACCGGCCCCGACGAGGTCGACGTCGACGCGCGTCCGGGGTCGAGTTCGCGGCCGAATCCGGCGACCCGGTCGACCTCGGGGAGGGCCTCGGCCAGCTCGTCGCCGTAGCGCTCGGCCATGCAGCCGGTGACGACCAGGCGGGCGCCCTCGCGCCGAACCTCGTCGAGCGAGAGCACCGTGTCGATCGATTCGGCGCGGGCTTCTTCGATGAACGCGCAGGTGTTGACGACGATCAGGTCGGCGTCACCCGGATCGTCGACCGCGGCGAACCCGTCGGCTTCGAGCTTCCCCGCGAGCTTGTCGGAATCGACCTGGTTCTTCGCGCACCCCAGGGTGACGATCGAATAGGTGCTCGTCTCGGCGGCCATGACCTGGCCATTGTCCCACGTTGACCGGACGGACGCGCCAGTCCGCGCCACCCGGGTGGGGTCGTCAGTGCGTGGTGGCGTAGCGCTCGGGGTAGCGCTTGGACAGGTCCGCGCACTCGGGGCACACCGTTTCGGGGATCACGCCGAAGCGCATCAGCAGCGAGAAGATCTTGCAGCCGATGCAGTAGCCGAACGCCGCTTCGAGGACCGCCGGCACCGCCAGCATCCCGACGACCACGAGGGCGGCGGTGTGCAGACCGAACCCGAAGAACAACACCGCCGCGGTGCCGCTGAACACGAACCCCATGCCCTGGGCGAACCGCTTGGGCGGCCCGGGAACGAGCTTCGCCTCGCCGAGCCGCGGGGCGACGACCCGGGTGGCGAGTTGCCCCAGCGGGCTGAGGGTCGGGCCGGTCGCGACCCGGGCGGCGAACCCGTAGACCAGGAGCGCCAGCAGGACCGGCGAGCCGGTCGCGATCGTCGCCACACACCACAGCACCACACCGGCTGCGACGGTCCGCGCCGCATGGTCGTTCACCGGATCAGGAAAGGCGAGCAACTTGGTCATGTTTGAAACCCTACCAAGGTGATCGGGATTTCGATCGGATCGGTCGCACGTGGCAAGCGTCACGCTCTCCCGGCAGGCTGGACGCATGGACGCTGCATGGACCGAACACGATCGCTCACTCCGCCGGGAGTTCACCTTCGCCGACTTCTCGGCCGCCTGGGGCTTCATGACCCGGGTGGCACTGGAGGCCGAGAAGCGGAACCATCACCCCGACTGGTCGAACTCGTGGAACACGGTGAAGATCTCGCTGACCAGCCACGATGCCGGTGGGGTCACCGACCGGGACCGCGACCTGGCCGCGGCGATCGACACGATCGCCCTCACGAGTTGATGCGGTACGTCGACGACCGATGGAGACGGCCGGTCGGCGAGCTTGCCTGACACACTCCCCGCAATGGTCGGTACGCCCCGAAACGTCGGACGGGCCACGTGACCGGCCACGGACGATGTTCCCCTGTGGATGTGGGAGAACGATTCCCCGAACGTGAGACGCCGATCGGCACTGTCCCCTCGAGAACGGCCGGCCCCTCGAGAACAGCCGGTCAGGAATAGGTCAGTCCGAATCCGAACGGGTAGGCGGCGTCGACCCCGAGGTGGTCGAGCAGTCGCTGGCCGAACAGCGGCCCATAGGAGATCGAGGTGGCCTGCGGGTCGAAGGGCGGCAGGTGGTCGGCGCTTGTGGGGATCGCGAAGGGCAGGCGACCGGTCGGTGCGGCGTTGCCGAGCACGATGTCGGCCAGGGCGTGGCCGCCTTCCATGCCGGGATACCACAGGATGACGATGCCGGGCACCAGGTGGTGCCAGGACTGCATCAGCACCGCGCCGGCGCACATCAACACCACCACGACCCGGTCGTTCGCCGCCGCGACAGCTTCGATGAGCGCTTCGTCGTCGGCGCGGAGGCGCAACGACCGCCGGTCGCCGCCCTGGCCGATGCCGCCGCCCTCGCCGTCGCGGCGTGCGAACGCGGCGGCGAACTCCGACGCGAGCTCGTCGGGCATCGGCGGGAACAGCGCAGTGAGCTCACCCGGGATGTCGCCGACGTTCTCGCCCTCGTCGTCGTGGGTGTAGCCGACGACGACGATCACCGCGTCGGCGCCGTAGGCCATGGCGACCGCGGCCGCCGGGTCGGCGCCGTCGTCGTGGTCGACCGCCACGCCGTGTGGTTCGAGCGCGGCGCGCAGCCCCTCCAGCGGCGTCACGACCTCGGGCGGTCGCACCGCGCTGGAACCGTGGTCGCCGGTGTTGGGGATTGCCGCCAGCCGGCCGATCACCGCCAGCCGCGGCGACGACTCCGGGTCGAGCGGGAGCACCGGCGCGCCGTCGACCGGTTCGTTGCGCAACAGCACGATCGACCGGGTCGCCACTTCGCGGGCCAGCGCCCGGTGTTCGGCACAGGCCACCACCTCCGGGCCGTAGTCCCCGGGTTCGCCGGCGGGCTCGGCGAACGCGAGCTGGGTGCGCAACAGTCGCCGCACCGCGGTGTCGATCGTGGCCTCGTCGACGTCGCCGCGGCGATGCGCTTCGGCGAGGTGTGCGTCGTGGATCATCGCGAAGGGCATCTCGAGGTCGAGGCCCGCGTTGATCGCCGCGGCACTGTCGCGCAGTCCGAACATGAAGTCCGACATCACGAACCCTTCGAACCCCCACTCGTCACGCAGGATCGTCGTGAGCAGTTCGTGGTTCTGGCCGCACCAGTCGCCGTTCACCGAGTTGTACGCCGCCATCACCGCGGCGACCCCCTCGCCGACGATGCGCTCGAAGGGCGCCAGGTAGACCTCGCGCAGCACGTCGCCGTCGACCTCGACGTCGACGCGGAAACGGGCGTCCTCGATGCTGTTGCACGCGAAGTGCTTCACACACGCCATCACGTGGCGTTGCACGCCCCGCACCAGTGCGGCGCCCATCTCGCCCACGTGGTCGGGGTCTTCGCCGTAGGTCTCCTGGGCGCGTCCCCACGCCGGGTGGCGCAACAGGTTCACGCACACCCCGGCGAACAGATTGGCGCCCTGGGCGCGCGCCTCGCGGCCGATCGCGTCACCGACCCGTTCTTCCAGTTCGGGGTCGAAGGTCGCGCCACGCGCCATGGCCACGGGGAAACACGTCGAGTGACCGACGGTGACCCCACGGGGGCCGTCGGTGAAGCGGATGCCGTCGATGCCGAGCCGTTCGACGGCGCCGGCGACGTACGGGGCGAGGTTGTAGCCCTCGCCGACCATCTCGATCAGGCCGGGCCAGAACGGGGTGTCGCCCGAGAGCAGGTCGATCTTCTCGTCCAGGGTCAGCTGCGCGCACAACCGAGCGGCCCGCTCGTCGGGGTCGTCGGTGTCCGCGACCGGGGTGTCGGCGGCGGCGGACTCCTCGCCGTCGCTCACCGCACCCCCAGCAGCAGCTCGGTGACGAGCTGGTCGAGCCGTTCGATGCCGTAGCCGCGTCGGCCGAGCCGCTCGGGGTCGTGGTCGAGCGCGCGCAGGGCCGCGATCCCGCCGTCGGGCCGGGTGGGCTCGGCCAGATCGGCCACCCCGGCGACTTCGAGCGCTTCGGCGATGTCGGGGTCGGAGTGGAACCGGGCGGCCTTGTCCTTGAAGATCAGGTAGGTGCGCATGCACCCGGCGGCGAAGTCCCAGACACCGTCGGCGTTCTCGGTGCGGTAGGCGTGGGCGTCGAAGTGACGCATGCCGTCCCAGCCCGAGTCCTCGAGAAGCATGACCAGATGGAACGCGTCCCGGATGCCCTCGGAGCCGAAGCGGTAGTCCTGGTCGAACTTGCCGATCCGTTGCCCGTTGAGGTCGATGTGGAACAGCTTGTCGTGCCAGAGCGTCTGCGCGACCGCGTGGGTGAACGACAACCCCGACATGGTCTCGTGGGCGAACTCGGGGTTGAGCCCCACCAGTTCGGGGTGGTCGAGTTCGTCGATGAACGCGAGCGCGTGGCCGACCGTGGGAAGGAGCAGGTCGCCACGGGGCTCGTTGGGTTTGGGTTCCAGGGCGAAGCGCATGGTGATGCCTGCCTCCAGCACGTACTCGCAGCACAGATCCACCGCTTCGCGGTAGCGGTCGAGCGCGGTGGCGATCGGTTTCGCGGCATCCGACTCGCAGCCTTCACGGCCACCCCACATCACGAACGTCTCGGCGCCGAGTTCGGCACCGAGGTCGATCGCGTCGAGCACCTTGGCCACCGCGTAGCGGCGGACCGCCGAGTCGTTGGCGGTGAACGCGCCCTCCTTGAACACCGGATGGCTGAACAGGTTCGTGGTGGCCATCGGCACGCGCAGCCCGGTCGCGTCGAGGGCGGCACGGAAGCGCGCCACGATGGCGTCGCGTTCGGCCGCGGTCGCGTCGATGGGCACGAGGTCGTTGTCGTGGAGGTTGACGCCGTACGCGCCGAGTGCCGCGAGACGGTGCACGGTCTCGACCGGGTCGAGTGGTGACCGGGTCTCGTGGCCGAAGGGGTCGCGACCGGGATTCCCCACCGTCCACAGCCCGAAGGTGAACCGGTCCTCGGGAGTCGGCTGGAAGGTGTCGGCCATGGTGTTCGTCCCCCATCGTGTGGCTGCGGTGTACGTGCGAAGCTAGTGCCGTGTCAGGCAACAGGTGCCCTCTGCGATCGTGGCCGGACGCGGCACCGGACGCGGCCAAGGTGCGAGGTGCCGGTGAACCCTCGGCGGTGAGGGGGTGAGCGGAAGCGTGGCCGGGGTGGATTCGTCCACCCAGTCGGTCACGGTCGAGGTCCGCGACCTCGACGACGGCACGCTCATCACGCGCACGCGGGCGCCGCACCCGGTCACCACGCCGCCGCGCAGCGAGGTCGACCCGGATCTCTGGTGGCGGGCGCTCGAGCCGCTGCTCGAACCGGTGGCCGGTGCGGTCGAGGCGATCAGCGTCGCCGCCCAGCAACACGGCCTGGTCGCGCTCGGCGCGGACGACCGCGTGCTGCGCCCGGCCAAGTTGTGGAACGACACCGAATCGGCCCCGGACGCGACCGAACTCGTCGCACGACTCGGCCCGGCGACATGGGCGCAGCGCTGCGGCAGCGTGCCCGTCGCGGCGCTCACGATCACCAAACTCGCCTGGCTGGCGCGCAACGAGCCCGACGTCCATGCGCGCGTCCGTCGGGTCCTGCTCCCCCACGACTGGCTGACCCTGCGCCTCACCGGTCATGCCGTCACCGACCGGGGCGACGCGTCGGGGACCGGTTACTGGTCGCCCGACGGGGGCTGGCAGGACGAGCTGCTCGCGCTCGTCGGGCTCGACGTGACGGTCTGTCCCGAGGTGCTCGGTCCCGTCGAGGCGGCGGGTGGCTGGCGCGGTGTCGTCGTCGGCCCCGGCACGGGCGACAACATGGCGGCCGCTCTCGGCCTGGGGCTGCGACCCGGCGACGTCGCCGTGTCGATCGGCACCTCCGGTGTGGTGAGTGCGGTCGCCGCGGCACCCACGTCCGATGCGACCGGCGCGGTGTCCGGGTTCGCCGACGCCACCGGTCGGTTCCTGCCGCTGGTGTGCACCCTGAACGCGACGAAGGTCACCGATGCCGTGGCGCGCCTGCTCGGCGTCGGCCACGACGAGTTGGCCGCGCTCGCCCTGGCGGCACCGTCCGGTGCGGGCGGGACGGTGCTCGTGCCGTACTTCGACGGTGAACGCACCCCGAACCTGCCCGATGCGACCGGGTCGATCGTCGGTCTGCGCAGCGACGTGACCCGTGAATGCCTCGCCCGCGCCGCGTTCGAAGGGGTCGGGTGCGGCCTCGTCGACGCGCTCGACGCGCTCGCCGTGGCCGGGGTGCCCGTCGACGCCGGACGTCTGCTCGTCGTTGGCGGCGGCGCTCGCTCCGCGGCCTACCCGCGGATCCTCGCGTCGCTGACGGGCCGGACGGTGACCGTCGTCGACGACCCCGACCAGGTCGCCGCCGGGGCGTGCATCCAGGCCGCCGCCGTGCGCACCGGCGCGGCGCCACTCGAGGTCGCCGTGGCATGGGCACGCGACGCGGGCCGCGTGGTCGACCCCGACCCGAGCGTCGACGCACCGGCGGTGCGCCATGCCCACCGCGCTGCGACCGCGACCGCTCGAGGCTGACCCGCGCGCCCGCGGCTCGGAACGGATGCGCCGGTCAGCGCTTCAGCACGACGAGGTAGCGCCGTTCGTCGCGTCGGCCTGCGCATCGTCGGCGCCGACCAGGTCGTCGATGGCACGCAATGCGAGGGCGACCACGGCCTCGTCGCGCAGTCGCCCACGGTGCCGGGCACCGAGCGATTCGTCGCCTCCGAGTCGCCGCTGCAGTCGGTCGCTGACCCGCTGCAGCGTCGCGGCATCGGACGGCGTGATGGGCAGGGCTCTGGTGGCCCCGGCGATCGACACCGCACGGAAGAGCTCGACCGCTTCCCGGTCACGGCCCACCGACGCGAAGATGCCGGCGAGCTGACGGAGGCTGAGCCACTGGTTCGACCAGTCACCCCCTCGGTACCAGGTCTCGACCACCTCCCGGTAGCCCCGCAACGCGGTGTCGTTGTCGCCCAGCCGTGATCGCAACCACAGCACCTGGGTGAGTGCAAATGCCCGCATCCATCGTCCCCCGACCGATCCGGCCAACTCGGCCGCCTCGTCCAGCAACGCCGACGACCGGTCCGGTCGAGTGCTCCCGAGGGCCAACGCGGCGGCATAGGCCGCACGGGCCAGCGCCGTGGGGCTTCCCGACTGCTCGGCCGCGCTCTGCGCATCTCGGGCGAAGGCGGTGGCCCGCTCCCGTTCACCCATGCTTGAGCGGGCCACCGAATTCATGTAGAGCGCGTGGGCGACCCGTCCGGCGATGCCGGTGGACTCGGCACTCGCGAGCATCGTCCGGGCCCAGTCCAGCGCCTGGTCGAGATCGCCGCGGTAGATGACGGCGTTCATCAGCACCCGTTCCGCCAGCCCCGTCGACGGTACCGCCAGTCGGGCGTGCTCCTGCACGGCCTGCCGGCCGAATTCGATGGCCCGGTCCAACTCGCCCCTGACGAAGCCCCCGTAGCCGACGATGCCCAACATGGTCGGTCGGAGCGGGTGATCCGCCGACCCGTCGAGCGCCAGAGCGTCCTCGGCCCAATGGACGATCTCGTACCGCATCCTCCGGAACGCGAAGTGCCGCGAGGCGGCGATGAGCCGCAATGCCGTGTCCACGTCACCGTCGGCGGTGGCCGAGCGCACCGCGGCACGCAGGTTGTCGAAGTCGCGGTCGAGACGCTCGACCCAGTGCGCTTCCCCGTCGGTCTCCATGGCCAGCGATGCCTGCTCCGCGATCTCCACGAAGGCCCGGGCGTGTTCGGCTCGCACCGCGGCGGCCTCCGGGCGCTGCCCGAGCTGCTCGGCACCGAACTGCCGCAGGGTCTCGAGCTGGCGAAACCTGACCCGGTCGTCGGCGTGTTCGACGACGACGAGTGACCGGTCGGCGAGCGCCGACAGGAGCGAGGCGACCTCAGAACGCCGAAGGTCACCGCCGGCACAGGTCTGCTCGGCGGTGTCGAGGTCGAAGCCACCGGCGAACACCGACAACCGGTCGAACAGGTGCTGCTCGTTCGGCGACAGCAGGTCATAGGACCATTCCACGACGCCCGCCAACGTCCGGTGCCGGGGGTCGGCGGCGTGCCGGCTGGCGAGCAGTGCGAAGCGTTCGTTCAGCCGATCGGCCAGCTGGCGCGGGCTCAACGACGCCATCCGGGCCGCCGCGAGTTCGAGCGCCAGGGGAAGGCCGTCCAGGGCCCCACACAACTCGGCCACCGCCGGTGCGGTCCGCTCGTTCAAGGCGAACGCCGGTGACGCCTCGCGGGCCCGCGCGGCGAACACCTGAACCGCCGGCGACGCCACGATCTGGGCGAACGTGGCGTCCGGGGCGGGTACCGCCAGCGGCGCCACGGGCAACACCACCTCGCCCGGCATGCCGATCGGCTCGCGGCTGGTCGTGAGCACCCGAACGGCCGGGCACCGGCGCACGATCGCTCCGACGATCGTGGCGACGGCACCGATCACGTGCTCACAGTTGTCGACCACGAGCACGAGTTCGAGCGGGGCCATCACCTCGATCACCGACCGTTCGAGCGACCGTTCGGGGCGCCGTTCGACGCCGAGGACGGCGGCGACGGCCGCAACGACAGCTCGTTCGTCACCGACCGCGGCCAACTGCACCACGAGTGACCGCCGGCCCGATCGGCCACCGAGCCGCCGAGCGACCTCTTCGGCGAGACGGGACTTGCCGACTCCACCGGTGCCGGTCAAGGTCACCAGCCGGGTCGACGCCAACTCGTCGACCACGCGATCGACGTCGGCGTTGCGGCCGACGAGGTCGGTGGCCGATGCGGGAAAGTCGCCGGCGGTCGACGGTCCGACCGTGGGCTCGACCGTCCTCGGAGCGACCCCGACCGGCGGTCGCAGCGACGGATCGTCCCGGGCGATCGCCACCTCGAGCTGCTGCACGGCCGGCGAAGGAGCAAGCCCCGCCTCGTCTCGGAGCAGCTCGCGCAGCCGGTGCGCCGTGCGCAACGCCTCGGTCTGGCGACCCGACCGGTACAGGGCCAACATCAGCAGCCTCCACGGTCGTTCCCGCAGGGGATGCTCGCCGACCAGCGCCTCAAGTTCTCCGACCACGGCTGCATGCTGACCGAGGTCCAGCAGCGCGTCGATCCGGTCCTCGACGGCAACCAACCGAAGTTCTTCGAGATGGACCGCCGCGGCCTGTACCGACGCGTGGCCGGCGAACTCGGCAAACGCGGCGCCCCGCCACCGGCCGAGCGCCTCGTCGAATCGGCGGACCGCCGCGGCCGGATCGGCGTCGCGCACCGCACGGGCGTCGACGACGGCCGCCTCGAAGCAGTCGGCGTCGACCGAGGTCGCATCGATCTCGAGCACGTAGCCGGGTGGCCGGTTCGCCAGGTCGGCCCCGCTGCCGTCCAGCAACCTGCGGAGCTTGGAGACGTGGGTCTGCAACGTCGATCGGGCCGTGGGCGGCACCGCGTCACCCCACAGGGCGTCGATCAGATGGTCGATGCTCACGACCTCGCGGCGACGGGCCGCGAGGACCGCCGTCAGCAACCGGGGCTTGGGGCCGCCCAGTGGCACCCGGCGTCCGCGCGCCGAGAGCTCGATGTCCCCGAGGACCCGCAGCTCCATGCCACGAGTATCGTCTGTCGTCCGGTGCGGCGCCACCGACAGATCACCGACGAACGACAAGTGGGCCGGGCGATGCTCGTCGTGTCCGGCACCGGGCCGGACACGATCCGAGGAGATCGACCATGCACATCATCAAGGAAGACATTCCCGTCAAGCTCGCAGCCCCTGGTGCCACGGCCCGCCAGCTCGAAGGGTTCGGAGCAGCCAGCCGGTACGGCGGCATCAGTGGCGAGTACTTCTCGCTCGCCGCGGGCACCGACATCGCGCCCCTGTTGCAGGGCCTCGAGGGCGACACGTGCGCCGCGCCCCACTGGGGCTACGTGTTGACCGGCGAACTCGTGGTCACCTACGTCGACCAGCCCGAGGAGACGTGCCGCGGCGGTGAGTTGTTCTACTGGCCGCCGGGCCACTCCGTCCGAGTGACCGCCGACGCCGAAGTCGTCCTGTTCAGCCCGCATGCCGAACACGCCGCGGTCATCGATCACATGGCGGGAGTGCTCGAGGGAATGGGCGCATGACGCTCGCGCCGACGATCCCCGGTTCAGGCAGCCGTTCCGGCTAGCCGGGGGCGTCGACGGGTACCGGTCGGGGCAGCTCCCCGGTGTCGTCGCGGGCGCACTGGTCGTCGCGAGGGTGCGCCCGGTCGTCGTCGACCGCCGTCGCCGTGCCGGCGCCCGGGCCGCCTTCGAACTCTTCGAGGGTCATCAGCACCGCGCGGGCCTTGGAACCCTCCGACGGGCCCACCACGCCGCGCTGCTCCAACAGGTCCATGAGCCGACCTGCCCGGGCGAACCCGACCCGGAGCTTCCGCTGCAGCATCGACGTCGACCCCAGTTGGTTGCGCACCACCAGCTCCATCGCCTGGGCCAACAGATCGTCGTCGTCGCCTCCGGAACCGGCCACGCCGCCCCCGCCACCCGACGGCGCGTCGTCGCTGCCCTGGACGGTGTCGTCGTAGACGACCTCGGGCTGCTGGCGGCGCCAGTGCGCGACGACCGCGCGCACCTCGGCTTCGGTGACCCACGAACCCTGCACCCGCTTGGGCACGCTCGAGGACGGGTCCAACAGCAACATGTCGCCCCGGCCCAGGAGCTTCTCCGCACCTGGCTGGTCGAGGATCACGCGGCTGTCGGCCAGCGACGACACCGCGAACGCCCACCGGGCGGGAATGTTCGCCTTGATCACCCCGGTGATCACGTTCACCGAGGGCCGCTGGGTGGCGATCACCAGGTGGATCCCGACGGCGCGGGCCATCTGGGCGATGCGGGTGATCGACTCCTCGACGTCGCGGGCCGCGACCATCATCAGGTCGTTCAACTCGTCGACCACCACCAGGATGAACGGCAGCCGCTCGTAGACCCGCTCGGAGCCGGGTGGCGGCACGAGATCGCCGCGGTCGAAGGCGGCGTTGTAGCCGGTGACGTCGCGCACGCCGACCTCGGAGAGCAGGTCGTAGCGCCGCTCCATCTCCTTCACCGTCCACGAGAGCGCGTTCGCCGCCTTCTTGGGGTTGGTCACGACCTCGGTCAGCAGGTGCGGCAGCCGGTTGTACTGCCCGAGCTCCACGCGCTTGGGGTCGACCAGGATCAGCCGCAGGTCGTCGGGGGTGTCGCGCATGAGCAGCGACGTGAGCAGCGTGTTGATGCACGACGACTTCCCGGCGCCGGTCGCGCCCGCGATGAGCACGTGAGGCATCTTCGCCAGGTTGGCCATGACGGCCCGCCCGGCGATGTCACGCCCCACCGCGGCGTCGAGGGGATGCCGGGCCTCCCGGGCCTCGGTGGAGCCCAGAATGTCACCGACGGTCACCAACTGCTTCGTCGCATTGGGAACCTCGACGCCGATCGCGTGACGGCCGGGGATCGGCGCCAGGATGCGCACGTCGGGCGTCGCCATGGCATAGGCGATGTCCTTGTGCAGCGCGGTGAGCCGCGCCACCTTGA
>JBDZVK010000022.1:0-17560 GCA_040255725.1 Actinomycetota bacterium | reverse complement strand
CACATCGTCTCGTAGCGCTCGGGCAGATCGGCGGCCGAGATGTCGTCGGCGCCGCCGAGACACTCGGTGACCGCGTCGCCGGTCAGCTCCACGTGGACGCCTCCCGGCCAGGTGCCGACCTCGCGGTGCGCCGCGAAGAATCCGGCGATCTCGGACTCGATGTCGTCGAAGCGGCGGGTCTTGTGCCCGTCGTCGGTCGTGAAGGTGTTGCCGTGCATCGGGTCACACGCCCACACCACCGGGTGGCCGGAGTCCTGCACCGCCTCGAGCAGCGGCGGGAGCAGCTCGTTCACCCGGGTCGCGCCCATCCGGCTGATCAGGGTGAGGCGGCCCGGCACATGGTCGGGATCGAGGCGATCGCACAACGCCACGACGTCCCGAGCGGTCGCGGCCGGACCGATCTTGGCGCCGACCGGGTTCTCGATCCCCGACAGGAACTCCAGATGCGCCCCGTCGAGTCGCCGGGTGCGCTCGCCCACCCAGACCATGTGGGCGGAGGTGTCGTAGTAGTCGCCGGTGAGCGAATCGCGTCGGGTGAGCGCCTCTTCGTAACCAAGGATCAACGCTTCGTGACTGGTGTAGAAGTCGACCTCGTGCAGCCCGGGTTGGGTGGCACCGTCCAGCCCGCAGGCCCGCATGAACCGCAACGCCCGTTCGATCTCGTTCGCGATGCGTTCGTAGCGGCTGCCCTCCGAGGAGGCCCGGACGAAGTCCTGGTTCCACTGGTGCACGCGGGCCAGGTCGGCGAAGCCGCCCTTGGTGAAGGCGCGCAGCAGGTTCAGCGTCGACGCCGACTGGTGGTATGCGCGCTCGAGTCGCGAGGGATCGGGCATGCGCGCCTGGGGGGTGAACGCGATGTCGTTGACGATGTGCCCGCGGAAGACCGGCAACTCGACCCCGTCGACCGTCTCGGTGTCGGCCGAGCGCGGCTTGGCGAACTGGCCCGCGATGCGCCCGACCTTCACGACCGGTACGCCCGCCGAGTACGTCAACACCACGGCCATCTGGAGGATGACCTTCAGCTTGTCGCGGATCGCGTCGGCCCGGAAGGCGTCGAAGGACTCGGCGCAGTCGCCGGCCTGCAGCAGGAAGGCCTCGCCACGTGCGACCTGGGCGAGTTGGTCACGCAACGAGCGTGCCTCGCCGGCGAACACCAACGGCGGGAGGGTGGCGAGGTGCTTCACCGCGGTCTCGAACGCCCCGGCGTCGGGCCAGTCGGGCTGTTGATCTGCGGGATGATCCCGCCAGGACGTCGGTGTCCAGGCTCGGTCGGTCATCCCTCCATCGTTGCCAACTCCGGGGCTGGGCACAAAGCCCGTTCGTGGCACCCGAAGCCGGCGGGTCGCTTCGGGCCTGCTCAAGCCGCGGTGACCCGCGAGTCGGCCTCGGCCCTGACGACCGCGACCGCGCGCTTGACGAGCCGTCGGGCCGCCTCCGCGGTGACCCCGAGCTCCTCGCCGACCTCGCGGTAGCTGCGCTTGCGGCCGTCGTTGATGCCGAAGCGCTGCTCCACCGCGTAGCGGGCACGCTGGTCCAACACGTCGAGCAGGTGGGTCACGCTCGACTCGCGTTCGGCCTCGAGCACGGCGTCCTCGGGGCCGGGACGGTCGTCCGCGATGAGGTCGACCAACTCGTTGGAGTCGTCGTCGCCGACCGTGCGGTCGAGCGACGTCGGCGTCGAGAGCCGGTGCAGGTGGGCGTTCTCCTCGTCGAGTTCGTCCGCGTCACCCGACACCTGCCGCAGCGCGGCACGCAGGCCCGCCGAGCGATCGCCGGGCAGGCGCACCAGACTCGCCTTCTGGTCGAGTGCCCGGCCGATGGCCTGGCGGATCCAGAAGGTGGCGTAGGTCGAGAACTTGAAACCCTTGCGCCAGTCGAACTTGTCGACGGCGTGCTCCAGACCCAGGTTGCCTTCCTGGACGAGGTCGAGGAGATCCATCGAGGGGGGCAGCGGGTAGCGACGGGCGACGCTCACGACCAGCCGGAGGTTCGAGCGGATGAACCGGTCCTTCGCCGCGGCGGCCGTGCGCACCGCACGGCGCAGCTCGGCGGAGTTCTCACCTTCGTCGAGGCGCGCCTGGGCGGCGACTCCCGCTTCGATCTTCTGCGCGAGTTCGCGTTCTTCGGCGGCGTCGAGCAGCGGCACCGCTCCGATTTCGTTCAGGTACTGGCCTACCGAATCACTCATGGTAATTCCTCCAACACTGGGACTGCCCTGGGCATTCCCCGTTACACGGAAAGATGGATGTTTCCAACGTTTTGGTCAGTGGCTATGGTGCAACCGTGTTCGTGCCCTATCTGCTTCCGGAAACACCGGTGACTTCGGTCACCGACTGGGTCGCCATCGGCGGAGGCAAAGGCCTCGCCAAGGCGCTGGACATCGGTCCGGCTGCGACCATCGACCAGATCCTGGCCTCCGGCCTGCGTGGCCGAGGTGGCGCAGGGTTCCCGGTCGGGGTGAAGTGGAAGTCGTTGCGCGAGACCGCTGCGGGCGGGACCTGTTTCGTGGTGTGCAACGCCTCCGAGGGCGAGCCGGGCACGTTCAAGGACCGGGCCATGCTGCGCCGGAATCCGTACCAGCTCATCGAGGGCGTTGCGATCGCGACGTTTGCCATCGGAGCCGATTCTGCATTCATCGGCCTAAAGGCAAAGTACACGCAGGAACACGAGAACCTCTCGCGGGCACTCTCCGAGATGGAAGCCGCCGGGTTGACCGCCGGCATCCCGATCACGATCGTGCCCGGCCCCGACTCGTACCTGTTCGGCGAGGAGACCGCGCTGCTCCAGGCGATCCAGGGAGAACCCGCGGCGCCCCGCCTGTTCCCGCCCTACATCCAGGGCGTGTTCGCCTCGGTGCCGAACATCGACTGGTCGTCGATGCCCAAGGCGACCGGCGACCCCGAACTGAACGACCCGGCCCCCACCCTCGTCAACAACGTCGAGTCGCTTTCGACCGCCGCCCACATCATGCACCACGGCGTGGAGTGGTTCCGCTCGATGGGCACCGAGGCGACGCCGGGTCACGGGGTCTGCACGATCGTCGGTGACGTGAACGCGCCGGGCGTGGCCGAGGTCGAGATGGGCACGCCACTCGGGGAGATCATCGACACGGTCGGCGGCGGCGTGACCGAGGGCCGCCGCATCAAGGCGATCCTCTCGGGCATCTCGAACCCGGTGATGACCGAGGACTTCCTCGATGCGCCGTTGTGCTTCGACGCCTTCCGCGCCCGGGGTTCGGGGATCGGCTCGTGCGGGTTCATCGTCTACGACGACACCACCGACGCCGTCGAGATCGCCTACACCTGCTCGCACTGGCTGTCGGTCGAGTCGTGTGGCCAGTGCAACGCCTGCAAGGTGGGGACGATGGGGGTCACCGCCCTGCTGAAGAAGATCATGGTCGGCGACGGCGAGTACCGCGACATCTCCGACATCGGCGCACGGATCCTGAAGCTGACCGACGCCAACCGGTGCTTCCTTCCCGAACAGGACCAGATCGTCACCGCGAGCCTGCTGCGGACGTTCCCCCAGGACTTCCTCGACGCCGTCGACGGCAAGCCCGTGAACATCAGAGACCTCATGCCGCCCAAGCTCGTCGACGTGGCCGACGGCAAGGCGATCCTCGACGAGCACTGGCGGCTCAAGCAGGAGAACTGGGCGTACGCCGACATCGGCAACGCCACCGGCATCTACCGCACCGAATAACAGGCAGTTGGCGGACGACGACGCTCACGGCCCGGTCCGGGGCGCGCGGATCGGCGTGTTCGGTGGGACGTTCGACCCGCCGCACGTCGGGCACCTGATCGCCGCGTGCGAAGTGGGTGAGGTGCTCGAACTCGACGTCGTGCTGTTGGTGGTCGCGCACCGGCCCTGGCAGAAGGTGGGCAGCCGCCCGATCACCGACGCGTCGCTGCGACTCGCGATGGTCGAGGCCGCCACCGAGGGGCTCGAGGGGCTCGTGGCCAGCGACCTGGAGATCCGTCGCGGCGGCGACTCCTACACCGCGGACACCCTGGCCGATCTCCGGCGTGGCAGCCCCGACGCGGAGTTCTGCGTGATCCTCGGGACCGACGCGGCCGCGCAGATCGACACCTGGGGTCGCGTCGACGAGGTGTTCGCGTCGGCGACGGTCGTCGCGTACGAGCGTGCGGGCGCGGACGGCATCCCGCTGCCGCCGTTGCGCGACGACATCGCCATCGTGCGTGTTCCCCGCTTCGAGGTCTCGAGCACCGACGTGCGCGCCCGCGTCGCCGCAGGTCGGCGGATCGACGTGTTGTGTCCGCCCGGAGTCGTCCGGATCATCGACGACCACGGGCTCTATCGTGTCGGGGATCCATGAGCGACTCCGACGAGCCTCCGCGCACCACCCGCGACCAGCGGGGCGCGGTCGCGCGTCTGGCCGAGGCCGTCGCCGAAGCCCAGGCCGCCGCACGTGCCGGCGCCGCCGCGCTCGGCGCCGAACCGACACCGACCGATCAACCCCTGCAGCGACCGACGCCGACGACCGGGCCCGGGACGGCCGCGCCGGCCGACGGTGGAGCGACGACCCGGACCGACGACGAGGCGAACCGACTGCGCGACCGGATCGGCGCGCTGCCCCCGCTCGACGATGCCACCGATGCGGCACCACACGAACCCGTCCGCCCGACGACCGCGGGTACCGGATCGGGAGCGGCAACGGCGACGGCGGCGACTCCGGCGGCACCCGCGGATCGTCGCCCGAACCCTCGACGCCGGTTCTGGCCCCTGTACCTGCTGATGGCGCTGATGATCGTGGCGGTACCCGCACTCGTGTGGACCGGCTACCGGCTCGCTGCAGACAGCACCGCCGGTGAAGTGCTGTCGGGGCGGTCGAAACCGTCGTCGCCCGGCTACACGGCGCTCGTGGAACCGACCCCGACCGCTCTGGTGATCCAGGTCTCGAACTCGGGTCATGCCCAGGGGCTGACCGTGTTGTCGCTGTCGGGACCGAAGCAGCAGGGCGGCGCGGTCATCGCGTCGCCGGTCGACGTGCGGCTCACGAAACCGCGGATGGGCGTCGAATCGTTCTCGGGGATCATCGACCTGACCAGCCCGGCCACCGCGGGCAAGGTCATCGGCTCGGAACTGGGCCTGGGGTTCACCGAGGTCATCGAGGTCACCGATGCCGATCTCACCACCCTGCTCGGGCCCGTGGCGCCGCTCGAGATCGACAACCCCGAACCGGTCACCGAGATCGACGGCACGACGCTCGACGCCGGCCCGGTGGAACTCACCGCGGACGAGGTCCCCGCGTACCTGACCGCCGAGGACGTCGGACACACCATCAGCGGCAAGCTCGCCCGTCAACAACTCGTCTGGACCGCCTGGATCGACGAGATCGCCCGGGACGGCGGAGCCACGGCGATCCCCGGGGAGACCGACGTGGGACTCGGTCGGTTCCTCGTGGGGCTCGCCGCAGGCAAGGTACAGGCGACGTCGTTCCCGGTCGAGGCCGCCCCCGACGCCGACGGCCGTTCGGCGGTGAAGATCGACCACGACCCCGCGATGCTGCTGATCGCGAACCTCGTGCCGTTTCCGGTCGCGGCGGTGCCGGGCGACCGCGCCACGGTCACCCTCCTGAACGGCACCGGCCCCGGCGCGGTGCCGGCCGCGGTGATCCAGCGGCTGGTCTTCGCGGGTGCGCAGATCACCAGCATGGGCAACGCCAAACGCTTCGGCCACGCCCGGACGACGCTCACCTACGCGGATGCCCGCGCGCGGCCCTTCGCCGAGGCGATGGCCGACCGCCTCGGGGTGGGTCGGGTGGTCCATTCGGACGCCGCCGACAACGGCATCGACGTCGAGATCGTCGTCGGCAAGGACCTGCTCGCCCACCCGCCGGGTCCGTTGACCACCGAGGAGGTCGCATCCGACCGATGAGCTTCGAGCACGACCCGACCGCACCGCACGCCGCCGCCGACGACGCCGACTACGCGCTGGTCGCCGCGCGCGCCGCAGCCACGAAGACCGACGCCGACACGGTCGTCCTCGACGTGTCGGAACTGCTGGTGGTGACCGGTTCGTTCGTGGTCACCTCGGCCGGGAACGCCCGCCTCGTCCGGGCGATCACCGAAGAGGTGGAACGCGTCGTCGCCGAGGCGGGTGGTCCGCGGCCCAGGCGGATCGAAGGGCTCGACGACCTGCGTTGGGTGCTGATGGACTACGGCGACTTCGTCGTGCACGTCTTCGACGACGCAACCCGTGAGATCTACGACCTCGAGCGACTCTGGCGGGACGCGCCCCGGGTCGCCTGGGCCACCGACTGATCGGCCGTCCCGATCAGCGGCGGTTCGTTCGATCGGCGACGGCGGTGACGTGGAGGATCGCCGCGGTGCACTCGATCGAACCGTGCCAGGCGACGCCCCGGTCGGCGAGTTCGGCGCCGGTGTGGTGCGAGGGAATCGACGGGTCGTCGGAGGTGAGGTCGATCGCGGTCACGTCGTAGCGACGCGCCCGGTCGAGTCCGTCGATCCGCAGCGATTCGGGCGTCGGTTCCAGATCGGCGGCACGGGCCGGGAGTTGGTAGGCGAACACCACCGCTTCGGAGCGGTCGCCGGCGACGAGGGCGAGCGCCGCGCTCGGCCCGTCTTCCGGTGAAACGAGCCGGACCAGATCGCCGCGTTGGACGGTCGGGCGAAGCTGCCGGTAGGCCGCGGTGGCGCGGCGGCAGATCGCCCATTCGTCGTCGTCGAGCACGTCGCGGTTCACGTCGAAACCGAAGCGGGCACTCATCGCCACGGCACACGCGAACTCGATCGGTCGTTGCCCCCACCGGGTGACATGGGCGGCCAGGGCCCCGACCGGCAGGAACTCGGAAGCGTGCCACTGCATCCGGACCCGGTCGACCGGGTCGGTGTCGTCCGAGAGCCACACGTCGTGGAAGCGGGCGAGGGTGCCCAGGTCCATCCGGCCGCCACCCGAGGCGCACAAAAGCATCTCCGCGTCGGGATGCGCGGCCATCACCCGGTCCATCGCCGCCCAGGTCGCGTGCACCACGTCGACGGGCCAGTTGCCCTGCCGGTCGGTCGCCAGTGCGCCCGAACCGGGCTCGGTGACCATCCGGTTCGCGTCCCACTTGACGTAGTCGGCGCCGTTCGCCGGGTCGAGCACCGTATCGAGCACCCCGACGACGTGATCGGCGACTTCGGGCCGGCACAGGTCGAGCTGCAACTGGTTGCGTTCCTCACGCCGCTCGCGACCCGGAACGGCCACGACCCAGTCGGGGTGGTCCCGGTGGAGCACCGACCGGGGATTCACCATCTCGGGTTCGACCCATACGCCGAAACGCACCCCGGCCGCGGCAGCCGAACGGCCGACCCCGGCCAGGCCGTGGGGGAGCTTGCGTCGGTCCGGGTCCCAGTCGCCGAGGCCCTGGGTGTCGTCGTCGCGGGGGAACTCGGTGCCGAACCAGCCGTCGTCGAGCAGAAACACCTCACCACCGAGCTCCGCGGTCTCGCGGCAGAACCGATCGAGTCGGGCCGCGTCGAAGGCGAAGCCGGTGGCCTCCCAGTTGTTGACGACCACGGGACGGTCCCGCAATCCGTCGCGCAGCGCGTGGGATCGCACCCACCGGTGCAGTCGCTGCGTGAGCGGGCGGGTGCCGGCGTCGGACCACGCCCAGACCACGGTGGGCGTGGTGAAGGTCTCGCCCGGGTCGAGCACGTAGTCGGCGCCCGTCGGCAGATGACCGAACCAGGCGCGCACGCCGCCGTGGCGCGCACGCTCGAACGCGATGCGCAGGTTGCCGCCCCAGGCGAGCGACCCGGCGAGCACACGGCCGGTGGTCTCGCCCACCCCGCCGTCGGGTCGGTAGCGCACGTACGGTGGCACCTCGTGAGCCGGTCGGGTCGTGGCCCGTGCCTCGAGGACCTTCGCGCCGGCGGTGAGCCGATCGTGGGCCGGCGCGAACTCGGCCCCCCAGTCGCCCGAGAAGTGGTCGAGGTGCGGATCGTCGCCCGCCAGCAGCGGCGCCGCGGCGGCAACCTCGTGCAGGGTCACGGCACCGGGCTGGTCGTTGGTGACCCCCACCCACTGGGCGATCACCCCCGTGTCGGGCCAGGAGCGCAGATGGATCCTCACGGTGAGCGGGGCGACCTCGTCGGTCAGGGTGAACACGAGTGATTCCCCGCCCTCATGGGTGCCGCGCTCGTGGCCGGTGCAGACCAGGCGGGTGATCGGGGTGCCGTCAGCATTGGTGACCCGCAGCGCCGGCGCCGCGAAGGGATCCTCGCCGTAGGTGGGGTAGGCGAGGGGGTACAACCAGGCGGGAAAGGCGAGCGGGCCGGCGTCGACATCGGGTCCGAAACCGACCTGGCGCAGACGGCCCTCGTCGTCGACACAGTACGCGACCCGGGTCGGGCCGGCGTCGAGCATGGTCGGTTCCATCAGGCGTCTCCTCGGCTCGGGTGTCCGCGGACGTTAGAGGATGCGCCGACACCGAGTGACCGACCGGTGAGCACTCCCGGCGTGTCCGCCGGGCGCTTCCCGGCGACCGACGGCCGGGAGCCGGACCCGGACGTGACCTGTTCGCACACCGTGCCGGTGGACTGCCGGTACGGTGAGGTCCGATGAGCGACATGACCTACCCCCGTCTGGGGAACTCCGGTTGTGCGGTGTCCCGGGTGGGTCTGGGCACCAACAACTTCGGCTTCAGGATCGACCCCGGGGCGAGCCGTGAGGTGCTCGACGCCGCGCTCGACGCGGGGATCACGCTGATCGACACGTCCGATTCCTACGGCGACGCCGAGGTGGTGCTCGGCGACGCGCTCGTCGGTCGGCGCGACGAGGTGGTGCTCGCCACGAAGTTCGGTTCCCAGCTCCACCGTGACGATGTCGGCCCCGACTGGGGTGCCCGCGGGTCGCGCCGGTACATCCGGGCCGCGGTCGAACGGTCGCTCCGTCGACTTCGCACCGACTGGATCGACCTCTACCAGCTCCACCGTCCCGACCCGCGCACTCCCGTCGCGGAGACGCTCGGCGCGCTGGAGGAACTCGTCGACGAGGGCAAGGTGCGCTACCTGGGCTGTTCGAACTTCTCCGGCTGGCGGGTCGCGGACGCCGCCTGGACCTCGCGCAGCACCGGACGACAGGGATTCGTCAGCGTGCAGAACCACTGGAACCTTCTCGAACGTGGCATCGAGGACGAGGTGGTGCCGGCGGCAGCCCACTTCGGGTTGGGGATCCTGCCGTACTTCCCGCTCGCGAGCGGGGTGCTCACCGGCAAGTACCGCCGTGGCGAGGATCCTCCCGCCGACAGCCGTCTGGTCGCCTGGGGACGCGAGGACTCCCTGACCGGTGACGTGTTCGCCGTGACCGAAGCGCTCGAGGCGTTCGCCCGCACCCGTGGGATCACGCTGTTGGACGTGGCGATGGGGTGGCTCGCCTCACGGCCCGGCGTGGCGTCGGTGATCGCGGGCGCGACCCGGCCCGAGCAGGTCACCGCCAATGTCGCGGCTGCCGCGTGGGAGCCCACCGACGACGACCTGGTCGAGATCGATCGCATCACCCGGGGCGACTGAGCCGCCCGGAAAGGACGAACCATGGCCGAGCTGCAGGTGTTTCCCGACGACTTCTCGTCGGTGCTGTGCATCGTCGCCCACCCCGACGACTTGGAGTTCGGTGCCGCGTCGGCGATCGCGAAGTGGACGGCGGCCGGCAAGGAGGTCAGCTATGTGCTGGTCACCTCCGGCGAGGCCGGCATCGACGGTCTCGCCCCGGCCGAGTGCGGACCGATCCGTGAGGCCGAGGAACGGGCCGGTGCCGAGATCGTGGGCGTGTCGTCGGTGGAGTTCCTCGACCACGTCGACGGCGTCGTCGAGTACGGGCTGGATCTGCGCCGCGACCTCGCCAGAGTGATCCGCGTCCACCGGCCCGACCTCGTCGTCACCGGCAACCGCGAAGCGTTCTGGCCCGGACGGTCCGGGTTCAACATGGCCGATCACCGGGCGGTCGGGCTCGCCGTGCTCGACGCGGCCCGGGATGCCGCGAACCGTTGGATCTTCACCGAGTTGCTCGACGAGGGCCACGAGCCCTGGAGTGGTGTGCACCGGGTGGCGCTGGCGGCGTCGCCGTACGCCACCCATGCGGTGGACATCACCGGATGGCTCGACAAGGGCATCGCCTCGCTCGAGGCCCACGAACGCTACATGGCCGGACTCGGCGATGCGTGGCCTCCCGCCGACATGTTCCTGACCGAACGGGCCGAACAGGATGGGCGGCGCCTCGACGTCGAACACGCCGTCGCGTTCGAACTCGTCGAGCTGTGACCGACGCCGGGGGGTCGCCCGGCGACGACCATGTCTTCGTCACCCGACTCGAACCGGGTGACGGGGCGGGGCCGACGCTCGCGGTCAAGGACTGCATCGACGTCGCCGGGTCCGTCACCACCGCCGGATGCCCGGTCGTCGCCGAGGCGGCGCGGCCCGCGGCCGACGATGCCGCGTGTCTCGCCGGGGCGCGAGCGGCCGGGGCACGTCTGGTCGGCAAGACCAACCTGCACGAGCTGTGCTTCGGCGCCACCGGTGTGAACCCGCACTACGGCACCCCGCGCAATCCGCTCGATCCGCACCGCATTCCCGGTGGTTCGTCGTCGGGCTCCGCGGTGGCCGTGGCGACCGGGCAGGCCGACGTCGCGTACGGCACCGACACCGCCGGGTCGGTACGCAACCCCGCGGCGTGCTGCGGGGTCGTCGGCCTGAAGACGACGCTGGGGCGTGTGCCCGTGGAGGGAACGCGACCGCTGGCGCCGTCGATGGACACGATCGGACCCCTCGCCCCCGACGTCGCCGGGGTGACCACCGCGATGGCATTGCTCGAACCCGGGTTCGCCCCGGCCGCGCCCACCGCCGGTGACCTGCGCCTCGCCCGGTTCCGCGGGTTCGACACCGATCCGCGGATCGACCGGGCGGTCGACGCGGCGCTCGCGGCCGCCCGACTGGTCACCGTCGACGTGGCCGTCGGTGGGTGGGCGCAGGCGCACGGCGACGGTCTCGACCTCATGTACGGCGAGGCGCTCGAGACGAACCGGACGTTGGTGGCCGACCACGCCGATCGTCTCGGGGTGGACGTTCAGGCCCGCTTCACCCGGGCGGCCCGGATCACCGCAGCCCGGCTCGAGGCGGTGCGTCGTCGCCGCGGCGTCTGGTACGACGAACTGGCCGCGGCGCTGGAGGGCTTCGACGCGCTCGCGCTGTGTGGGCTGCCGATCTTCCCACCCGCCATACGGGATGTCGATCCCGCCTCGAACGTCGCAGCGGTGGCGGTCAGCTTCGCGGGGTTCCCCGCCCTGTGTCTGCCCGTGCCCACCGTCGACGGACCGCCCACCGTGACCGGAGCTCCCTACCCGGCTTCGCTGCAACTCGTCGGGCCGCCCGATGCGGAGGACCTGCTCCTGGGCATCGCCGCGCTCATCGAGGCGGCCGTCACCGACCGGCCGCCGGCCGGGTCGGTGGGTTGCGAATGATACCCCCGGGGGTACAGTGGACCGATGGCCACGCAAACCGTCACCAAGGACACCTTCGACACCACCGTCGCCGACAACGACATCGTCCTGTTGGACTTCTGGGCATCGTGGTGCGGGCCGTGCCGGGCGTTCGCGCCGGTGTTCGAGGCGTCGTCGGAGACCCACGCCGACATCGTGTTCGGCAAGGTCGACACCGAAGCCGAGCCGGTCCTCGCCGCCGAGTTCGGGATCCAGTCGATCCCCACGCTCATGGCCTTCCGTGAAGGCATCCTCGTGTTCTCCCAGCCCGGCGCCCTGCCCGGCGAGACCCTCGAGAAGGTCATCGAGGCCGTCGAGGACCTCGACATGGACGAGGTGCGCGCCCAGGTTGCCGAGCACCAGCACGCTCACGAGGGCGACGCGCCGGCGTGACGGCAACCGACGACGAGGCACGCCGGCGGGTCCTGAACCGGTTGCGGCGTGCCCGCGGGCAACTCGACGCCGTGATCGAGGCGGTCGAATGCGAACAGCCCTGCCGCGAGGTGATCACCCAACTCGCCGCGGTGTCGAGCGCCCTGGACCGGGCCGGCTTCACGATCATCGCCGGCGCGATGAAGGGTTGCGTCGCCGACGCCGACGGCGTCAACCACGACGAAGGCATCACGACCGAAGAATTGGAGAAACTCTTCCTGTCACTGTCGTGACGAGACCGCTCGTGCCGATGGGTTCGGGCGCCCCGATCGAGGAGAACGAACCCATGTGCAGACCCGTGCAGTGCCGGCGATGCGGCAAGACCACCTGGGAAGGGTGCGGCGACCACGTCGACGAGGTCCGCGCCCGGGTCGCCCCGGAGGACTGGTGCGAGGGCCACCCCCACGCCGACCCGGGCGCCGGTCGCCGGTCACGCCTGTTCCCGGGACGCTGAGGACGCCGCCGTGTTCTTCCGCCAGTACGACCTGGGATGCCTGTCGCTGTACAGCTACCTGATCGGCGACCGCACGTCCGGTCGGGCCGTCGTCGTCGACCCCCAGCGCGACATCGACGCCTATCTCGCGGATGCCGCCGCGGAGGGCCTGCAGATCGAACGGGTCATCGAGACCCATTTCCATGCCGACTTCGTGTCGGGCCACCTGGAGATGGCCGACGCCACCGGCGCGGTGATCTCCTACGGCCCCGGTGCCGAAGCCGACTTCGACATCGAGAACCTGGCCGACGGTCAGGTGATCGCCCTGGGCACCGTCGAACTGGAGATCCTCCACACCCCCGGCCACACCCCCGAGTCGATCTCGATCGTGGTGCGTGAACGCCACGGCGCGGAACCGCACGCGGTGCTGACCGGTGACGCCCTGTTCATCGGCGACGTCGGCCGACCCGATCTGTTGACCTCGGTGGGTCACGGTGCCGACGACCTGGCCCGGATGCTGTACGGCTCGTTGCGTGACAAGTTGCTCACCCTGCCCGACGGCACCGCGGTGTTTCCGGCGCACGGCGCCGGGTCGGCCTGTGGCAGGCAACTGTCGACCGCGGCGTCCTCCACGATCGGCGAACAGCGGGCCACCAACTACGCGCTCGCCGACATGGACGTCGACACCTTCGTCGAGTTGATCACCGCCGGACAGAGCGTCGCCCCGCGGTACTTCGCCTATGCCGCCGACGAGAACCGCCGCGAACGGGAACGATTCGAATCCGACGAGCCGGTGCGGACGATCGGACTTGGCGAGGCCATCGACGAGGCGGCCCGGGGAGCGGTGCTCATCGACACGCGCCCGGCCGAGTCGTTCGCCTCGGGCCATGTCCGCGGGTCGGTCAACGTCGGCCTCGACGGTCGCTTCGCGGAGTACGTCGGCAACATCGTCCGGGCGGGGCAGCCGATCGTGGTCCTCACCGATCCCGGTCGTGCCGGCGAGGCACGGACCCGGCTGGCGCGGATCGGCTTCGACGACGTCGTCGGTGTCGTCGCCGACGTCGAAGGCGCCTTGCTCGCCGAACCCGGCCACGCGACGACCGCGGCCCGGCTCACCGCGTCCGACGTCGCCGACTGGCTGGCCGACGACCCCGATGTCCAGGTCGTCGACGTGCGCGGTCCCGGCGAGATCGAGGCGACCGGCCGGCTCCCCGGCGCCGTGACCGTGCCGTTGCCCACCCTGTCGGACACGATCGAGGACCCCGCCACGGCGGCGGTACGACTCGATCCGTCGGCGCCGACGATCGTGTACTGCGCCGGAGGGTACCGCTCGTCGATCGCCGCCTCGGCGATGCGGGCGCACGGGTTCGCCCAGGTCGTGGACCTCATCGGCGGCTGGGACGCCTGGGAGCTGACGGTGGGCCGCACCGGCTGATCCGAAGCGGTACGATGCCGCGCGTGCCGCTCCGACTCGAACCCGCCGACGACTTCATGCACGAACCCGAGGCGGCCGAGAACTTCAACGAGAGCCGGTACTACAACTTCTTCGACACACGGAGCGGGTTCGGCGGCTGGGTCCGCCTGGGCAACCGGGTGAACGAGGGCTACGCCGAGCTGTCGGTCTGTCTGTACCTGCCCGACGGACGGATCGGATTCGTCTACGACCGTCCGAACATCACCGACAACGACGCGCACGACGCCGGCGGCCTGGCCTTCGAGGTGATCGAACCCTTCATCGCCCACCGGGTCACCTTCGACGGCAAGGTGTGTCTGCTCGACGAACCGCGCCAGATGGCCGAACCCCGAGAAGCGTTCCGGAACAATCCGTTCGCCGAGTGCGTCATCGACCTGCGTCTCGACGCGGTCGGCCCGATCCAGGGCGGCGAGCCGGTCGCCGACGACGGCAGCGCCCTCGCCGAGACCGACCCGGCGAAGATGTTCGCCCGCGGCCACACCGAACAGCACATGGCCGTCGCCGGCACGGTGCGCATCGGTGACGAGGCGTTCGCGCTCGACGACGGGTTGGGCATGAGGGACCACTCGTGGGGTCCCCGGTACTGGCAGAACGTCTGGTACTACCGCTGGCTCACCGTCAACCTCGGTCCCGATCTCGGCATGGGCTGCACGATCGGCGGCGACGAAGCCGGCACCATCGGGGCCAAGGGCTTCGTGTACGACCGGGCGCGCTACGGCGACGACCGGTTCGCGGCGATCCGAGACGCCACCGTCGAATCCGACTACGACGACGAGTGGATGCCGTCGACGAACACCCTCGTCGTCACCACCGACGACCACACCTACACCGTGACCGGCGAGATCTGGTCGACGATCCCGCTCCGGAACCGTCGCGACGGTCAGCTCACCCGGATCACCGAAGGTGCCACCCGCTGGTCGTACGACGGGATCGACGGCACCGGCATGTCCGAGTACCTCGATCAGATCGTCGACGGCGTCCCGGTGGGCACCCGGCACGGACTCTGACCCACCAGGATTCGGCCCGCGGCCGGTCGCGGCCGGTCGCGACCGACCGCTCGGGAAGGACGACTTCGCCGGGGCGCGCCCTATCGTCGCCGACGTGGTCGACGCGCAGCCCGGTGTGAACGAAGAGGACGGAGTCGCACCCCGGAGCGCATCCACCGGCGACGACTCGCACGGGCCGAGGATCACCGGCCGCCAGGCGGCGCTGTTCGCCGTGGTGGCGGTCGCGCTGTTGATGTCGACGCTCGACATGACGATCGTCGCGACCGCGCTGGAATCGTTGCAGCGCGGCCTGGACACCTCGGTCGCGTGGGCCGGCTGGACGATCACGGCATACAGCCTGGGCATGGTGCTGATGCTCCCACTGTCGGGCAAGCTCACCGACCGGCTCGGTTCGCGCAAGGTGTTCCTCGTCTCGATCATCGTGTTCACCGCGGCATCGCTGCTGTGCGGGCTCGCCACCGACATCCACGAACTGATCGCCCTGCGGTTCGTCCAGGCGCTGGGCGGGGCCGGGTTCACCCCGTCGGCGACCCGGATCGTGGTGGAACACTTCGGCCCCGCGCGTGACAAGGCCGTCGGGTTGTTCGGCACGCTGTTCACCTCGGGGGCGATGATCGGACCGCTGCTCGGTGGGGTCATCGTGTCGGGCTGGTCGTGGCGGGGCGTGTTCCTCGTCAACGTGCCGCTCGGCATCGTGCTCGTGCCGCTGTGTCTGCGCTTCATCCCCGCGGATGCGCCCGAGCGACCGCGGGCGGTGAAGGCGCGGTCCGGCTTCGACCTCGCCGGCGTCACCTACGCCGCGATCGGACTGGCCTCGGCGATGGTGGCGGCGAGCCTGCTCGGCGAATCGCCGTCGGAGTGGATCGTGGCGATCGCGGTCTGTGCGGTCCTGGCAGTCGGCGGCCTGTGGGCGTTCGGCCGGCATGTACGGCGGGTCGACGATCCGCTGATCGCCCCGAGGCTGATCGGTGGACGGGGGTTCGCGGCGGTGAACGTCATCAACGTGCTCTACGCCGGCGGGGCGATCGGGCTGATGGCGCTGGTGCCGTTGTACGCGACGACCCGCTACGGCATCGACGCGTTCGGCTCGGGGACCCTGCTGGCCGCCGAGGGGGTGGCCGCGGTGACCCTGTCGACGCTCGGGGCGTTGGCGTTGCGCCGGACCGGCTACCGCCTGCCGCTGTACGTGACCGCCGTGTTCGTCGTGCTCGGCATGGTCGCGTTGGCGCTTCCTCCCCAGGGCATGTCGGCGTTCGCGTGGCTGGCGTGCAGCGCGGCGCTCGTCGGGATCGGGCTGGGCATCGCCAGCCCGGCGTCACGGAACGCCGGGCTGCAACTGCTTCCCGATCAGGCGGCGTCGATCGCCGCGGTCCGGACGATCGGCCTGCAGCTCGGGTCGATCATGACCGTCTCGGCGGCCACGGCCGTGATCGAGGCGGCATCGAACCCGTCGATCGCCCAGGCGTGGGTGTTCGTGGCGTTCGCCGCGCTCACCGTGTGCATCGGTGTGCCCACGGTACGCAGGATCCCCGAACACCGCGGCTCGTGGTGAGACCGGTGCGCACGACTGGTCCGGCGCGGCGTCTCAGCCGAGTGCTTTGGCCTTGAGCACGTCGAACTCGGCCTGGGTGATCGTGCCGGCGTCGAGCAGCGCCTTGGCCTGGGCGATGTCGCCGGCGGGCGAGGTGCCGGCGGTCTGCCGGATGTACTGGCGCACATCGGCCTCGGCCGCTGCGTGCTCGGCCATCGACCGCTCGGCCATGCCCTTGCCGTTCGCGATCAGGTACACCAGCAGGCTGAGCAGCGGCAGGATCAGCAGGAAGAGCACCCACACCGCCTTCATGCCACCGCTCATCTCCTTGTTCCTGAACAGGTCCACGATGACGCTGAACAGCATCATCAGGTACATCAGCATGAAGAAGACGGACAGCACCGTCCACAGCAACGACCCCAGTGACACGTCGGCAAGCAACATCGTAAATACCCTTTGTTCGCGATCGGCCAGGTTCCGTCCCCGCCGGTGACGGCAAGCTTACGTAGGTGAGGGGTCACCCGCGGGGTTCTGTCGACGTGAAGCGGAACACTCGGACCGTCGCCACCACAGATCCGAGGGCAATGAATGCGACCATCGGCGTGCCGAAGAGCACCAGCATGCCGGCATCGATGTTCGCCCCGATCGTTGCAGCGGTCAGTGTGCGTTCGGCGATGCCGGCGATGGCCCCGAGGCCGACGCAGCCGACGATCGGCGGCCACCAGCGTTGATCCAGCCGGCCTGATCTGGTGGCGGAGACCAGGGTGAGCGCCGCCGCGACGAGGACCACGGTCGCGATGAGACCGATCATGACCTCGGTTCCTGCGCTGATGGCGGGCGGGTCGAACGTGCGGCTGAAGGCATGCTGGTCATGCGCCGGATCCAGGCCGGGGACGCGATCGTCCTGGTTTCCGAAGGCCCACCACACCACGACGGGGGTCGAGAGGATCAGGACCAACGCGGCGACGACGGCGCGTGGAGACGTCCGCAGGCGCACGGGTTTCCCTGATGGCCTCGGGGGCGGTGGATGACCGACCATGGCTCCATCATCGGGGTCGGATCGACGGCCCACCATGGGGGAAAGCCCTCATCGCCGTCCGGCTCGACGAAGAATCGCCCAGGTCGTGTGGACGTCATCCAGTGGAGCTATGGGGAATCGAACCCCAGACCTCTTCCATGCCATGGA
>JBDZVK010000304.1:0-3199 GCA_040255725.1 Actinomycetota bacterium | reverse complement strand
TCGGACCCGGAACCCGACCGGACTCTGATCGATCCGGCCGGGTTCAGCGGAGCAGCAGACCGACCCGGCCGTGGCCGGACAGGGCGTCGTTGGCCACGAACTCGACGTCGCCGCCGGCGCGCACCACGTGTTCGACCAGTTCGTCGATCGGGTCCTCCATCACCTCGCCGGGGTGGCCACTGGCCGGGATCAGGCGACCGTCCTCTTCGCGTGCCGGTTGGCTGCGGTAGTCCTCTTCGACCACCAGCAGGCGCCCGCGCCCTTCCCGGGCGTACCGCCAGGTCTCGTCCAGGCCGGTCACGGCGCGCCCGGTGTGGAGCGCGTCGAGAAGTTCGGAGATCACCTCGTCGCGTCGGTTGCGCAGCCGCTCACGCATGACCTCCCAGGCGAGCTCGCCGATCCGGTGGTCCGACGCCGCATCGTAGGATCCCACGATGCGGCCGATCACCCGGTCACTTCCGTTGCCGACCTCGTCGAACATCGCCAGGGAGGGCTTGACCCCGAAGAGCACGAGCGGCCGAGCGTCGCCGTTGGTGGCGGCGGCAAGCGCCTCGTGGATCTTGCGGTAGTGGATCCGCCGGGCCTCCGCGTCGTCGCCGCCGGGTTTCATGGCGAAACGGCCGGCCACCGCCCGGCGGTCGATCGACGGCACCTCGTCGGTCACCGGAAAGCCGCCGCCGGTCACCTCGTGGGCGTCGTCTCGCACGGCGTCGAACAGGCGGGCCCCCTGGTCGGACACCACGAGCGCCCGGTAGCCGGGACTGCGACGAAGCCCCTGGATCAGAAAGCGGGTGGCGGGTGTGGTGGCGAGCACCACGCTCGCCCGGATCGGAAACGGCACGGCGCGTGACTCCGACCGCTCGTCGGTGGCCACCAGGACCGCGCCCTTGGCGCCCTCGTTGAACCGAACCTGCTCGGCGGCGGCCTCGAGGTTGGCCGTGATCGTTGCCGCGGCGTCGCCGGCCTCGTCTTCGAGCCGGGCTCTGGCCTCGGCGAGCAGGTTCTTCAACACGATGCGGTCGGCATCGGCGTCTTCTCGCAGCGGGCCGAGAGGCAGTGACACCGTCACCACCAGCTCGGCCTCGATCTTCAACAGGTCATCGACGATCTCGTGCACGATGGTCCTCTCGTCGGGGACGGCCGTGCCCTCCCGGCCCGGCCGCTGGGGGTGAACTCAGTCTCGCCGAAGGTCCCGGCACTTTCAACGCGGGCCGGGCGAGCTCGGCGACGGCAGCAACCAGGATGCGCCGGTTCCGGTGCAGGTGCGGGGAGCAGGAGGGTCCTGGACACACCGGTCACCTGCTCAGCATGAAGGCCGGGTGAGATCGAGGCGACGGAGCAACTGGGCGTTCGCGGCGACGACGATGGTGGACACACTCATCAGGATCGCCCCGACTGCCGGGGGCAGCACGAACCCGGCCCAGGCGAGAATGCCCGCGGCCAGGGGGATGGCGACCACGTTGTAGCCGGCCGCCCAGGCGAGGTTCTGCAGGGACTTGGCGTAGCCGGCCTCCGACAGCCGGACGGTCGTCACGACCCCGCGGGGGTCGCTGCTCGCCAGGATGATCCCGGCTGATTCGATGGCGACGTCGGTACCCGCACCGATGGCGATGCCGACGTCCGCGCGGGCGAGCGCGGGTGCGTCGTTCACGCCGTCGCCGACCATGGCGACCCGCCGGCCCCGGGCCTGCAACTCGGCGACCTTCGCGGACTTGTCCTCGGGTAGCACCTCGGCGAACACCTCGTCGAGCCCCAGGTCCGCGCCGACGGCGTCGGCGACCTGGTGGGCATCGCCGGTGACGAGAGCGACTTCGAGCCCGCGGGCACGCAACGCCTCGACGGCCTGGCGGGCCTCGGGCCGGATCTCGTCCTCGAGCGCGCAGGCGCCGATCACCGCCGCGTCGCGTGCCACGAAGATCACCGCGGCACCGCGCTCCTGCCATTCGGCGACCCGTCCGGCGAGCTCGTCGGGCACCTCCAGGAGCTGGTCGCGCAGCAGGGCCGGGCCGCCGACGGTGTGGGTCACCCCGTCGATGCGGCCCTCGACGCCCCGGCCGGGAACCGAACGGAAGTCGGTGACCTCTGCCAGCGGCCCGCGCGCTCGCGCCGCGGCGACGATCGCTCTGGCGAGGGGATGTTCACTGTCGGCCTCCACGCCGCCCGCCACGCGCAGAACTTCGTCGTCGTCGACGCCGTCCGCGGCCGCGACGTCGACGACCACGTGCGCGCCACGGGTGAGCGTGCCGGTCTTGTCGAACAGCACCGTGTCGAGGGTGCGGGCGGCTTCGAGGGCGAGACGGTCCTTGATGAGCACCCCGTTGCGGGCTCCGATCGCACTGGTCAGCGAGATCGTCAACGGGATCGCCAGCCCGAGCGCATGCGGGCACGAGATCACCAGCACGGTGACGACCCGCTCGACGGCCTGGTCGGTCTGTCCGACCGCGACCCACACGACCGCGGTGACGATCGCCGCTCCGGTTGCGACGTAGAACAACAGCGCAGCGGCCCGGTCGGCGAGCACCTGGCTGCGCGACCGGGACTGCTGGGCCTCGTCGACCAGTCGGCCGATGCCGGCGAGCGCCGTGTCGTCGCCGACCGCGGTGATGCGTACGCGCAGCGACGAGTCGGTCGACACGGTGCCCGCCACCACTGGGTCACCGAGTGCCTTCGCGACCGGACGGGATTCACCGGTGATCATCGACTCGTCCAGCTCCGCGGCACCGTCGACGATCTCCCCATCGGCGGGAACCCGGCCACCGGCGCGCACCAGCACCGTGTCGTCGGGGCGGAGCGCATCGAGTGCGACCAGCTCGGTCGTCCCGTCGTCGTGGACCCGTTCGGCTTCGTCGGGGAGGAGCGCGGCGAGTGCGGACAGCGCATCCTGGGCCTGGCCGAGTGCCTTCATCTCCTGCCAGTGGCCCAGCAGCATGATCGTGATCAGCGCGCCCAGCTCCCACCAGAAGTCCAGGTGGAACCAGCCGATCGACGTGGCCAGGGAGGCGACGTACGCGACGCTGATCGCCATCGCGATCAGCAGCATCATGCCCGGTTGGCGGTCGCGGGCCTCCTGCCGGCCGCCGGTCAGGAACGGGCGGCCCGCCCAGAAGAACAGGACGGTGCCGAGTACGGGGCCGACCCAGGCGATGCCGGGGAAGTCCAGCGAGTAGCCGAACCAGTCCATGACCATCTCGCTGGTGAC
>JBDZVK010000303.1:0-3204 GCA_040255725.1 Actinomycetota bacterium | reverse complement strand
TGTCCACGATCCTGCTCGCCGCCGACGCCGACTGGCTCTACGACGACGTCCACGCCACGCTCGCCGGCCGGAGACGAGCGGTGCACCGGGTGCGGTCCGGCAAGGACGTGCTCGCCGCGGTCGAGGCCGACGCGCCCGAGCTGGTGATCCTCGACCTGCAGACCGGCAACCAGGGCGGCATGGCGACCTGCATGGATCTCCGACTCGAACAGGACATGGGGCGCATCCCGGATTTCCCCATCCTCATGCTGTTGGACCGCGACGACGACATCTTCCTCGCGAAGCGGGCCGACGCTGACGGCTGGCTGATCAAGCCGATCGAGCCGTTCCGGTTGCGCCGCGCGGTCAAGACCCTGCTCGCCGGTGACACCTACTTCCAGCAGCGCCGCCAGGTGAGCTGAATCGACCGGTTCTCCGAGCAGTTGCCTCACCGACTGTCAGGATGGCCATGAGCGTCGACCCCGAAGCTGCCGACGGTCCGTCGGCATCGGCGCGGGTTCGCAGGCCGCGTCGATCGTTCGTCCCCGGCCTGGTGGTCGTCGTCCTGGGCATCGCGCTCGTCGCCCTCATCTGGGGCGGGACGCGATCCGACGACCGGACCGCAACCGTGACCATCGATCCATCGAAAGGCACGGTCTCGCTCTGGACCCGGCACACCATCACCTCCGGTCGATCCGAGCCGGCGCACACGATGACGGTCGTCGATGGCGAGTACCGGGTGAACTCGACCGCCGCCAACACCGACGGCAACCAGCGGGAGCTGTGGTCGTTCGATCGGGACTACACCGACGTGGACGTGACCGTCCGCATCGATGAACCGTCGTCACTGGGGGGTGCGTTCACGCCCCAGCCCGGCATCGCGCTCAGGTACCACGATGACGGGAACGGTGCAGGCCGCGCGCTGATCATCGACGGAAACATCTGGAGCCGCAACTACGACCGTATGATCATCGGCCTGTGGTCCTGGCCCGGCGACTCGTCGACCAAGGTCGACATCTCACAGATTGGCGAGCCGCTGCAGCTCCAGGAGCGCAAGGCGGCCATCGTCGGCGTCACCCGCGAGGCCGGCGACCCGGCAACGGACGTCTTCGCCGTCGATCCATCCTCCGACCCGATGGGTCCCTTTGGCTTCCGGGTCGGCGATCGGGTCGACATCACCACGGCCATCGATCACAGCTACGCGCGCGCGAGTGCCGAGATCTCCGCCGTCTCCGCCGACGGCGGCCTGATCTCGGTGCGCCACCCCGGGGAGACCCGCGCGTCGGCCTTCGCTGCGGACGTCGGCGTGGTGAAGTTCCACTACGACGACACCGGAGTGGACCCCCGGGCCTTCTATCCGCGCTACGTCCGGGCACGCGTCGTCGGATCGACCATCCAGGTGAAGTCGTGGCTGGTCGAAGGCCCCGAACCCGGCTGGCAGGTCACCGCGACCATCCCGTCCCGATTGGACGTTCCGGAATCGGGACGGGTCGGTCTCGTTGCGAACCACCTTCACGGGGCGGGCCGCTACATCGCCTTCGGCCAGGTGCAGATCCGGCCGGTCACCACCCCCTGACGCCGCCGCCCCGGATCCGGACCCACCGGTGCTCACGCCCCGTCGGCCCGAGAGCGGCCCGGAGGTCGCTGCGCCCGTATGCATTGCAGGTGGTCGCGGCAGCGACGCTACGATTCGAGCTTCGACGGGCTGTGGCTCAGCTTGGTAGAGCGCTGCGTTCGGGACGCAGAGGTCGTGGGTTCAAATCCCGCCAGCCCGACCATCCGGACCGACCGGGCGACCGTCGACCCGGAGTTCCCGCGCGATCGCCGCTCCGGCGATGCCGGGCAGTTCGATTCCGGGAAGGGACATGAACGAAGACGCCGAGAGCGCCGAAGCCGGCCCGCGGCCGCGTCGGCGGACCTATCGCGGTGCGTTGCTGGTCGGCCTGGCCATCGTCGTGTTGGGAATCGCGCTCGTCGTGCTCGTGCTTCGTGGTCGTGACGACTCCGATCCGACGGCGACGATCACCGTGATGCCGTCGACCGCGACGGCGTCGCTGTGGACACCCCACCTGATCACGTCGACCGCGAAGGACCGCCCCCAGCCGGCGCACACGATGCGCGTGGTCGACGGGGAGTTCCGTGTGGGCTCGACCGCCGCGAACACCGAGGGCACCCGCCGGGAGGTCTGGACGATGCCGGGGAGCTACGGCGACTTCGACCTCGTGGCCCGGATCGACGCGCCCTCGTCGCTCGGAGGAGCGTCGACCCTGCAGCCGGGCATCGCCGTTCGCACGCGGATCGACGACGACGGCGCCGGAACCGCGCTCGTGGTCGACGCCAACATCTGGGCGCAGATCTACGACAACCTGAAGGTCGGTGTCTGGCGCTGGCCGGCGTCGTTCGCCGACATCGACGTCACCCCGGTGGACCAGATCCTGAAGATGGACCGCCGCGACGCGCGCGTCCGGGCCGTGGCCCGGTCCGGGGGCGCGGACGGGACGGCCACGATCATCATCGCTCCCCCCTACGACGAGTCCAGCCCGTACGGGTTCCGGGTCGGCGACCGGGTCGATGTCCGCACCAGCGGCGACCACCGCTTCGACCTGAACGATGTCCGGGTCACCGGGGTCACCGGTCCGGTCCTGGTCGTGGCCGACCCGGGAGGTTCGGCGTCGCCGCTCACCGCCGATGACGGCATCGTCCGACTGCACGACCCCACCGAACATTCGATGAACCCGCGGGTGCTGTACCCGCGCTACGTGCGGATCCGTCTGATCGGCTCCCACCTGTGGCTGAAGACCTGGCTCGTCGACGAGATCGAGCCCGGGTGGCAACTCGACACCCGGATCCCGCGGTCGGCCGACCTCCCCGAAACCGGAGCGATCGGGCTCGTCACGAACCACCTCACCGGTGCGAACCAGTACATCGCCTTCGGGGCACTGGAGATCACCCCGATCGACCAGCCCTGAGCCCGTGCGCTCGACCCGGCCGACGGTGCCGACACGCAGCGGCGGCGCCGCACAGTAGGTTTGGGCCATGGCGACGGACGTCACGGCACCAGACGGCCCGCCCGAGGCGTTCGATCTGCGCCACCACGGCGACACGTCGACGATCGTCGACCGGCTCACCCACTGGTTGGCCGGTCGCCTCGGTGCTCGATCCGACCCGATGGTCACCGCCTCGGCCGACGACATCGCGAACGGCATGTCGTCGTCCACCCTCCTG
>JBDZVK010000302.1:0-3223 GCA_040255725.1 Actinomycetota bacterium | reverse complement strand
CATGGGCGACGAGCGGCAGTCGGTGACGCATCTCGAAGACCCTAGATTTCGCAATCGCGTCTCAGTGTGATTGGTCAGAAATTCCTCGCGTTCGGAGGATCTTCGCGGCCACGCGGTCGGCGGCGTCGGACTGCAGGGGTCTCCTCACGTGGGTGTAGATCTCGCTGGTGATGTGGGTGCTGCTGTGGTCGAGGCGGTCGCTGACGACGTGGATGTCGATCCCCTCCTCGAGGGCGAGCGTGGCCCAGGTGTGGCGGAGGCCGTGGAGCTTCAGCCGTGGGAGTGGCTGGTCGGGGTGGGTCTTGTTGTAGGCCTCCTGCTTGCGGAGGAACTCTCGGCTGAACCGCTCAGGGTGGATCGGGGTGCCGTCGGGGCGGGTGAAGATCCACCCGTCGTCGCGGTACCCGCCGCCGAGGAGGCGCTTGATCTCCTCCTGGCGCTCCCGGTGGTTGGCGAGCATCTCGACGGTCGCAGGATCGAGCGAGATCGTGTGACCGCCCTTCGTCTTCGGGAGGTCCTTCACTGAACCGTCCCGGTTTCATGCACCCTCGGGTGTTTGGGAACCGACCGGGTGTTCGGTCGGGTTGTGGGCATAGTAGGCGGTCTCGGTTTCGGCGGGGGTGGCGCGTCCGAGGCGGTGCATGATCCGGTGGTTGTTGAACCACGCGACCCATTCGTCGGTGATCAGCTCGACGTCGGCGAGGGTGCGCAGCGGTCCGCGTCGGAACGGCGAGTCGTCTCGCACACATTCGGTCTTGTAGAGCCCGATCGTGGTCTCGGCCAGGGCGTTGTCGTACGCGTCGCCGACGGTGCCGATCGACGCGGCGAGGCCTTCGAGCATGAGGGTCTCCGCGAAATGCACAGCGGTGTATTGCGATCCGGCGTCGGAGTGGTGGATCGTGCCGTTGACCGGGTGGCCTTGGCGGGCACGCAGCGCGACGGCTTGACGGATCGCTGACTCGACGAACGGGGTCGCTTTGGAGGTGGATGCTTCCCAGCCGACGATCCGGCCGGCGTAGGCGTCGATCACGAACGCGACGTACACGAACACACCGGTGATCAACTTCACGTAGGTGAAGTCCGCGACGAACAACCGGTTCGGGGCCGGCACGCGGAACTGGCGATCGACCAGATCCGGAGCGCGGTCCGCGGTCGGGTCCGCCATGGTGGTGCGCACCTTCTTCTCGCGGCGCACACCCTGCCAACCGTTGGCTTTCATGAGCCGCTCGATGGTGCAACGAGCAACCTCGATGCCCTCGCGTTGCAGATGCGCCCACATCTTGAGCGACCCGTACAACGCTTCGGGTTTGCGGCGCCCGGTCTCGTCAGGTTCGTAGATCCCGGCGAGGATCTCGGTGATCGTCGCGTCCCACAAGCCACGTTTCGATGGTGGCCGCGCCGCCCACGCGTAGAACGTTCTCGGGGCGATCTTGGCGTCGTGCTCGGTGAGCACCCGACAGATCGGAGCGACCCCGAACCGGTCCCTGTGCGCGGCGATGAACTCGCACAACTGGGGTGTTCTCAGCAACGTGATGTCCGCGGGTCGCTCTCCCGCACGAAGAAAGACGTCGCTGCTCCGGCGATCTCGATCGTTTCCTCCAGCTCCCGGTTCTTCTTCTTCAACTCGCGGATCTCACGTGCCTCTGACGTGGTGAGCCCGTCACGGTCCCCGTGGTCGATCTCGTGCTGGCGGACCCACTTGCGCAACGTCTCGCCGGTCATCCCCAATCGGGACGAGACCGCCGTCATCGCCGCCCACTCCGAGTCGTACTCGTCACGGTGGTCCAGCACCAACCGGACAGCCTTCGCCCTCGTCTCAGCGTCGTACTTGTGTGGCATCGAACAAACCTCTCAAGAAAAGAGGCATGCACTGGGTATCCCCCCGTGGAGCGGACATTTCATATAGGAGATGTTCATGTCCACAGCAAAGAAGAAGCGTCCTGGGAGGCCGGCGAAGTATCCGCCGGAGTTCCAGGCTGACGCGGTCGCGATGGTCCTTGACGAGGGCCGCAAGATCGCTGACGTTGCCCGGTCACTCGGCGTGGTCGAGGGCACGTTGGGGAACTGGGTTGCTCGAGAACGACGGGCCCGCACCCAGGGCACCGAGTTGAGTGTCGACGAACGGGCCCGACTGGCGGAACTGGAGCATGAGGTCACCGAGCTGCGCATGGAGCGTGATCTGCTCAAACGATCTCTGGCCTTCTGGGTGAAGGAGTCGACACCGTGACCCGGTTCAGGTGTGTCGATTCCCAGAAGGCCGAAGGGTTCCCGGTCACCGCAGCGTGTGAGGCGGCCGGGGTGTCGACCTCGGGCTTCTATGAGTGGAAGCAACGCCAAGGGCGCCCACCGTCGGACGTTGAGATTGCCGAGGCTGACCTGGTCGAGGTGATGGTCGGGATCTTCGACGAGTCCGACGGCAGCTACGGGGTTCCCAGGATGCTGCGGGAGTTGCGCCGCCAAGGGTACGTGGTCAACCGGAAACGGGTGCGGCGTCTGATGCGCCGTCACGGCATGGCCGGGCGGGTCTGGCGACGTCGGGTTCGCACCACGATCGGTGACGGGGAGGAGTTCTTCATCCCCGATCTTCTCGGCCGATCGTTCGCCCCCGGCGCGTCCGATGTTGCGTGGTGCCAGGACATCACCTACATCGCCACGCACGAGGGATGGCTGTACATGGCCTCGGTGCTCGACCTCGGATCCCGACGACTGCTCGGCTACGCGATGGCCGACCACATGAGAACCAGCCTCGTCACCGACGCGTTGAAAATGGCGATCGCTCTGCGAGGCGGCACCGTCAGCAACGTCATCTCGCACGCGGATCGTGGCACCCAGTACACCAGTTACGAATACCTGAGCTTCTGCGCCGCGAACGGGCTTCGCCCCTCGGTAGGGAAGACCGGGATCTGTTGGGACAACGCCGTCGCTGAGTCGTTCTGGGCGACCCTGAAACGTGAGTGCATCCAAGACCGGATCTACGCCACCCGCGCCGAGGCACGACGGGCGATCATGCGCTGGGTGAACTGGTACAACACGAAGCGAATCCACACCACCCTCGGCGGCGTTCCACCGATCGAATGGGAACACCGCTACGATCACCCCACCGCAGAGAAAGCCGCATAAACCCCGTCCGGCTCACGGGGAGATTCCCACACCAAACACGGGATGGTTCACACGGGCCACATCATCTTTGAACTCCTGCGGATACTTCTTGGGCATGGCATCC
>JBDZVK010000301.1:0-3239 GCA_040255725.1 Actinomycetota bacterium | reverse complement strand
GTGTTGTAGAGGCGTTTCAGGTCGGTCATCGGTTCCCCTTCGTACCCGTCGTGGCTGCGCCCCCATCATGCCCGTTCGCCGGTGATCCTCCTGCAGTGCTGCCCGCGGGCAGGCGGTAAACCTTTCGGGGCGCTCCGGCATCGTGTCGGTGACGGCTCCGTCGCCGTCTGCGCCGCTCATGTCAAGTTCCCTCGACCTCGACGAATCGACCCGAACCATGGCTCACGACGAACCGGCACCCTCGGTCGCCGACGACGACCTGGTCGATGTGCCACGCCGTCGGTCGGGGCACTTGCCGCCGTCGATGCGTGTCGCCGATTTCGTCGACGACGACCTGGCGCGGGTACTCGCGGCGGTGTCGCTGTGGTGCGGTTCGGCGGACGACGCGGAGCAGGCGGTGGCCGACGCGGTCGGGCGGGCCTGGGAGCGACTCGATCGGGGTCAGCGGATCGACAACCTGGCGGCCTGGGTGACGACCGTGGCGATGAACGAGGTGCGCGGTCGTCACCGCCGCCGCGACCGGATGCGGCGCAAGGGCCACCTGGTGGTGGTCGCCGACTCCAGCCCCGGGGCCGCCGACCGGGCGGCCGAACGCATCGATCTGCAACGGGCGCTCGGGCAACTCGGTGAACGGCAACGCCAGGTCGTGGCCCTGCACTACGGGCTGGATCTGCCCGTCGCCGAGATCGCCGTCCAGCTCGGCATCGCGGAGGGCACGGTCAAGGCCACCCTGCACAAGAGCCGACGCCTGCTCGCCGCCGAACTCGAGATCGCCGACACCGACGGCAACGGCCCCGACGGGAGCCCGTCATGACCGATCACGACCGACCGACCGACGAAGCACCCGATCACCTCGAAGCAGCTGTCGACCGCCACCTGACCGCCGCGGTCCGTGCGGCGCGCACCGCCACGCACCCACCCGAGCGCCACGCCTTCCTGACCGCCGCCCGGATCCGACGGGACCGCCGACGTCGACGTCGCCGCACCCTGACCATCACCGCCCCGATCGTCGCCGCGGGCCTCATCGCCGTCATGGTCACCGTGGTCGCCGTCGGAAAGGGTCAGCCGTCGTTCCAGGCCGACCGGGCCGCCACCGGTCAGGCGGCCCAGGTCGGCGCGTCACCGTCCGGCGCAGCGGTGTCCGAGTCCTCCCCGATCCGGGTCACCCCCGATCACGGTCTCGTCGACGGCCAGAGCGTCCAGGTGACGGCTTATGCCGCCATTCACGCGACGATCACCCAGTGCGCCGTCGTGCAGACCCCTGACGAACAGCGGTACTACGCGTGTACGCACGACCCTGCCGCGCACGACTGGAAGGTGCAGGGCACCGTGCCGCCGGGCAGCGCCGACGACGTTCCGATCGCGCACGGGACGTTGGAGGTGCGCGAGCAACTACGAGGGCGGCTGTACCTGCTCTCCTACCCCGACGGCCGCCAGACCGGCCTCACGTCACCGAACAGTGACCTGTCGTGTTCGGCCGAGGCGATCCCGACGGTGCACCCGGAGCCGACGGGCACCCTCACCGACACCACCGCGCCGGCCACGTCGGACGCGGCACGGCCGAAAGGATCCGAAGCCACCCCACCGGGCTGGTCTCGGTGTGGGGTCATGGTGACCGGATTGTTCTTCCAGGTCGGCGGGAAGCCGCTTTTCGCCCCGATCACCTTCGGCGGCACCGCAAGCCCCGCATCGGGGGCGGCGAAGTCCGAGGTGACCGTCACGGGATCCTGGGCTGCCGTGCGGATCACCGCGTCGGATGACACGTTCTCCGTCCGGACCCGCCCGGTGGACTCGACGACGTGGGGCGAGCCGATCGACGCGGACCCCCCGAACCCCTCGGACGCGTGGGTCGACCGCCCGATCGGGCTCGACAAGGCGACGATTCACGTGGTGATGCTTCCTGCGAGCTCGAAGATCGTCAACGCCCGCGACGTTAGCGAGTTGGCATTGGGGACCGTGGCGTGCGGCCGATTCACGTGCTCTGTCTATGAGGTACCCCGCGACCGGACCGGCCCGGCACTCGGTCTCGAGATCTCATCCCGCAGGCAAATCTCTTCTGTCCCTCTCGACCTCGTTCCGGCCAACGGCGATGGCATTCTCCGGGGCCATTTCGGCGGATGAGTCCCCGTGGCGCACACCACTGATCCATCTCACGTGGCCAAGCGACACCGACAGCGGTGGATCGCCGCTTGCGCTGCGGTCACCGTGGTCGCGGCACCTGCATCGGCGATCGCCGGGGCATCTGCTCCTGGCGAGATTTCGAATGAAACGGCACGTACGATCGCGAAGGCGAGGTCACCGATGACTGATGGACCGCACGAGTCAAGAAACTGTGGCCGGCCTCGGGCAACGCCGACCAGACACCTGGCCCTGGCGGCGCTTGCCGGATTGGTGGCCGTGGGACTTGTCGGGTGTTCCAATTCGACCTCCCGTCCACACGGCAATGCGACCTGTGCGTTCTCGGTCTCCTACCACGACACCAGGTACATCGGCACCTACCCGCCGGTGCCCTTCGAGATCGCCGAACGGATCGGCACCGCGACGATTCCCCCCTGCAACGACACCGGGCGAGATCTCGACGACGAGCCGATCGACACGCTGGCCGCCTACCGGATCGAGGGCCTGGATCCTTCCGATGCGATCGCCGTCCGCTCCGGCCCGGACGACGAGCTCCAACTGGTGGCGGCGTTCACCGGATCTGGCCGCTCGCCGGCAGTGGATGCCTACATCGCCGAGCGGAACCCGAACGGTTCGATTCTCGTCACCCCCGACCGGAATCTGCACGACGGCGACACGGTCACGGTGACGATCCGGGGACTGGATCCGGGGACCGAGGCGATGCTGGCGCAGTGCGCGTCAGTACAGGGTGCCTTCGCGTGTGTGACCCGTTCGATCGGACCGGTTCCACCCGCCTCGTCGACATCGTCATCGTCATCGTCAACGTCGACCTCGACCGCGCCCTCCACCGATACGGGCCGGGCACAGGCCCCCACCACGGCGATCCCCGGCCCCAACACCGTCGTCGAAGTACCACTTCAGCTCCACGAACCACTGCGCGGGCATCTGGAGTTGTTCGACTCTCAGGGCAATCGGGTGACCGACCGGAAAGCCCCGGGGCATGTCGCGTGTCACGGCATCGGCGGGCTGTCGTGTCTGGTCGCCGTGCGCGGCACCCACAACAGGCAGCGGGTCGTCCGCTATGCCACGATCGGCTTCGCCACCGTGGGACCACCCCCATC
>JBDZVK010000300.1:0-3258 GCA_040255725.1 Actinomycetota bacterium | reverse complement strand
GAGATGCTCGCGGTGCGCATCGCCGGGAGGCCGTCCTCGGCGTGCCAGGTCTCGAAATCCGAATGCCAATCGAACTCCTTGCCCCCGAAGCCCGGCTTGAGGTTGATCCGACTCTGGTGGATGGCCACGTCGGAGCCGAGGAGTTGTCGGGCGATCCCGGCGAGACGCTCATCGGCGACGAGCGCGGCGAAGCGCTCGGAGATGCGGTGGACCTCGAACACCGAACGGACCTCGTCGCTGCCGGGCTCGCGCACCCAGCGTTCGTCGTCGTGCCCGCGGGCATCACCAGCGAGCCGGTGGGCCTCGGCGAGCAGCTCGGCGGCCTCGGCGGCCGGCACGAGTTGGTCGATCCCCAGGAACCCGTCACGGTCGTATCCTTCGACGTCATCGGCCGTCATCGGTCCGGGCGCCGAGCCCCACACGACCGGGTCGACCCGGGGAAACGGGGTCGGCTCACCCTCGGTGAGCCGCGTCGGGTAGCGGTCGGTGACCGCCGTGTCGACGCTACCCACGGCAGTCACGCCGACTCCTCGGTGACCAGCGGGTAGGCGCCGTTGGCGTCGTGCACTTCGGTGCCGGTGACCGGTGGGGTGAACACGCACAGCACGCGCAGATCGGTCTCGGCGTCGACCCGGTGCCGCTCGTGCCCGTCGAGCACGTACAGCGTGCCGGGGGTGAGCGGGTGGATCCGGTCGTTGGTGAGATCAACCAGCGTGCCCTCGCCCTCGATGCAGTACACCGACTCGATGTGGTTCACGTACTCCATCTCGGTCTGGGTGCCCGCATAGAGCACGGTGTCGTGCAGGGAGTAGCCGCGGCCCTCGGCGGCCAACAGCAGCCGGCGGCTACGCCAGGTCTCGGCTCGGACGTCGCGGTCGGTGTCGACGATCTCGTCGAGTTGCTTCACGATCATGTCGGTTCTCCTTCGTCGTTTCCGGTGGCTCGGCGCTCAGCCGCAGACCCGCTGCACCGCGTCGGTGAGCCGGTCGAGGCCGGACTCCAACTGGTCGGTCTCGATCGTCAGCGCGGGCAGCAGCTTGACGACGTTGCCGTCCGGGCCGGCCGTCTCGACCAGCAGGTCGTTGGAGAACGCCTGCCGGCAGATCTTCGCGGCCAGATCACCCGAGCCCACATCGAGGCCCCAGATCGCGCCCCGCCCGCGCACCTCGGCCTTCAGCGCCGGGTTGTCGTCGCTGATCGCCGACAGGGCGGTGCACATCTGGGTGGCGTGCGCGGCGGTGGTGCGCTGGAGGGTGTCGTCGGTCCACAGCTCCAAGGCCGCGGCGCCGGTGACGAACGCGGGGTTGTTGCCCCGGAAGGTGCCGTTGTGCTCACCGGGCGACCACTCGTCGTGCTCGGGCTTGATCAGGGTGAGTGCCATCGGCAGCCCCGACCCGCTGATCGACTTGGAGATGCACACCACGTCGGGGTCGAGGCCGTACTCGGTGAAGCTGAAGAACTCACCGGTGCGGCCACAACCCATCTGGACGTCGTCGATCACCAGCAGGATCCCGTGCGCCCGGCACAGTTCCTCGAGCGCGCGGAGCCACTGGCCCCGGGCGACGTTCACGCCGCCCTCGCCCTGGACGGTCTCGACGATGACCGCGGCCGGGTCCTCAAGGCCGCTGCCCGAATCGGTCAGCAGCCGCTCGAACCACATGAAGTCGGGCGTGGAGCCGTCCAGGTAGTTGTCATAGGGCATCGGCACGGTGTGCACCAGCGGCACACCGGCGCCACCACGCTTCATCGAGTTGCCGGTGACCGACAGCGCTCCGAGCGTCATCCCGTGGAAGGCGTTGGTGAAGCTCACGATCGTCTCGCGTCCGGTCACCTTGCGGGCGATCTTGAGCGCCGCTTCCACCGCGTTGGTGCCCGTGGGCCCGGGGAACTGGACCTTGTACTCCAGCCCGTTCGGGGCGAGGATCACGTCGTGGAAGCGCCGGAGGAACTCCTCCTTGGCCACGGTGAACATGTCGAGCGAGTGGATGACCCGGTCCTCGGCGAGGTACTCGTTCAGCGCCGCCTTGACGATCGGATGGTTGTGCCCGTAGTTCAGCGCGCCTGCGCCGGCGAAGAAGTCGAGGTAGGCGTTGCCGTCGGTGTCCCACATGGTCGACCCCTTGGCGCGGTCGAAGATGACGGGCCACGAGCGACAGTAGCTGCGGACCTCGGACTCGTAAGCGGCGAAGATTTCTTGTCCCATGTTCTGCGGATCCTCCTGGGTGGATCGGCGGAACGACTCGCTACGGCGGTGGCGGAAAAACGAAGGATCGCGTCATGGTGAAGGCCCCCGGATCGACCGGAGGCGCAACCGTGGATCGAGGCGAGGCACCTGCCCTGCCGCACCGATCCTTCAGTTTCGTCACTACCGGCGAACCACCCCGCTCGAACGATCGTCAGGGTGACGGCCGTGCGTTGCGTGCTGTCCACCGTAGCAGCGCGCTCGGCGTATGACGATCTACCCGCCACGGCGAAGCGCAAACGCCACCGGCCGTCGGCCCCGTCCCAGGCCTTCCCGCGCCCCGACCCCGAATCGAACTCTGGGAGGTTTCCCGCGATGAACGTGGGTTTCCTCCCAGAGTTCGCGGGCGGGGGGCGTACGAGTCGGTTTGGGCGGGTTCCCATTGGTGCAACGCCCTCCCACGCCCCGGGCCCGAATCGAACTCTGGGAGGTTTCCCACGATGAACGTGGGTTTCCTCCTAGAGTTCGCGGTGGGGGCGGGGGATGGGGCCGATGCGGTGGAGCAGTTCGGCGGCGTGTCCGTCGTAGGCGTGCCCGTCGTCGGCGTGTCCGTCGCCGGCGTGCACGCCGCCGGAATCGGTCGGAAAGTGGTCCTCGGTGAACAGCGGCTCCCGGACCAGTTCGGTGCCGTGCCGAGCGGCGAACGCCGAGAACAACGCCCGACTCGCCGCGTTGTCGTCGGTGATCGTCGTCTCCAGATACGCGACGGCCGGATCGCGGCGACGGGCGTCGGCGAACACCCGATCCAACAGCGCGCCGGCGACACCGTGCCCGCGGGCAGCCGCGTCGACCGCGACCTGCCACACCATCACCACCTCCGGGTCGTCGGGCCTCACGTAGCCAGTGACGAATCCCACGATCTGCTCGTCGTCGCCCAACCGGGCGACCGCCGAGGTGGCGGCGAAGTCGCGGCACATGAGCAGGTACGCGTAGGGCGAATTCACGTCGAGCACCCGGGAGTCTCGGGCGATCCGCCACAGCGCGGCGCCGTCGTCGACGGTCGGATTGGCGAGTCG
>JBDZVK010000021.1:4085-17939 GCA_040255725.1 Actinomycetota bacterium | reverse complement strand
GTTGCGCGTCCTACGACCCGGTGTTCAAGGTGAACCCCCCACTGCGGACCGACGATGACGTCGCCGCGGTGCGGGCGGGCCTGCTCGATGGCACCATCGACGTCGTCGCCACCGACCACGCGCCCCACACCGCCCAGGCGAAGGAGCGTCCCTTCGACCAGGCTCCCCCGGGGATGTTGGGGCTCGAGGTCGCCCTGGCGGTGATCCACACCGAACTGGGCGCCGACCTCGGCGTGGAAGGCATCGTCGAGACCATGAGTGTCCGACCCGCCCGGATCGCGGGCATGGCCGACCAGGGTCGTCCCGTCGACGTGGGTGAGGTGGCGAACCTGTGTGTGTTCGACCCGGCAGTGACCTGGGAAGTGTCGGCCGATGACACCGCGAGCCGGTCGAGGAACAACCCGTGGGCCGGACGCTCCCTCACCGGCAGGGTGCGCCACACGATCTACGCCGGCAATCCAGTGGTGGAAGACGGGAGTCTTGTGTGAACGACGTCTACGAGTCGCTCCTCGTGCTCAGCGACGGCACCTCCTTCGAGGGCGAGGCCGTCGGGGCGGTGCCCGACGGTGGCATCGCCGGCGGGGAGGTGGTGTTCAACACCGTGCTGTCGGGCTATCAGGAGGTGCTCACCGATCCGTCGTACGCGGGGCAGATCGTCACGTTCACGTACCCCCACATCGGGAACTACGGCACCAACGCCGACGACGACGAGAGCCGTCGTCCCTTCGCCAGAGGGGTGATCGTCCGGGAGCTCTCCCGCCGGATGAGCAACTGGCGCGCCACCGAATCCCTCGACGCGTTCCTCGAACGACGCGGCGTGCCCGGCATCGCCGGGGTCGACACCCGTCGGCTCACCCGCCACATCCGTGATGCGGGTTCGCTGCCCGGGGTGTTCGGGATCGTCGACGACCGCTTCGACGGGCACGTGAGCGAATCGGCCCTGCGGGAGGCCGCGGCGATCGAGCCGGGGACCGACGGCCTGGACCTGGTCGCGGAGGTCACCACGCAGCAGCCCTACGTGGTGGCGGCGACGGGCGCGGGCACCCGGCGGATCGTCGCGTACGACTTCGGGATCAAGTCCACGATCCTCACGAACCTCACCCGGCTGGGAACCGTCGAGGTGGTGCCCGCATCGACCCCCGCGGCCGAGGTGCTCGCCCGTGAACCCGACGGCGTGTTCCTCTCGAACGGCCCCGGGGATCCCGAGCGCACCGGTCTCGTCGACACGGTCGCCGGCCTGTTGGGCGAGTTGCCGGTGTTCGGCATCTGCCTGGGTCACCAGCTCATGGGCCTCGCGCTCGGTGGTCGGATCACCAAGCTGCCCTTCGGCCACCACGGCGGCAACCACCCCGTGAAGAACCTCACCACCGGCATCATCGAGATCACCAGCCAGAACCACAGTTTCGCCATCGCCGAGGGGTCGCTCACCCGCGCCGAGGTGACGCATGTGAACCTCAACGACGGCGTGATCGAGGGAATCCGCAGCAGCGATGCGCCCGCGTTCAGCGTGCAGCACCATCCCGAGGCCGGCCCCGGCCCGCGGGACAGCGCCTATCTGTTCGACGACTTCGAGCACCTCATGAAGGGAAACGCCGCCTGATGCCGCGCCGAGACGACCTCGATTCCATCCTGCTCATCGGGTCGGGGCCGATCGTGATCGGCCAGGCGTGCGAGTTCGACTACTCGGGTACCCAGGCGTGTCGGGTGCTGCGCGAGGAGGGTTACCGGGTGATCCTTGCCAACTCGAACCCGGCGACGATCATGACCGACCCGGATTTCGCCGACGTCACCTACGTCGAGCCCCTCGACGCGGCGACCCTCACCCGGATCATCGAACGGGAACGTCCCGATGCGCTGCTGCCGACGCTCGGCGGGCAGACCGCACTGAACCTCGCGATGGACCTCGTCGAGCTCGGCGTGCTCGACCGCTACGGCGTCGAGCTGATCGGCGCGAACGCCGAGGCGATCGCCACCGCCGAGGACCGTGAACGCTTCAAGGAGGCGATGGTCGGCATCGGCCTCGACGTCCCCGCGTCGGGCACGGCGCACACCATCGAAGAAGCACGCGCCGTGGTCGCCGACATCGGCCTTCCGGTCATCATCCGCCCGGCCTACATCCTGGGCGGCAAGGGCACCGGCATCGCGTCGACGCCCGAGGAGTTCGAGCGGGTCGCCACCGCCGGCCTCGACGCCAGCCCGATCACTGAGATCCTCATCGAGTCGTCGATCGCGGGTTGGAAGGAGTTCGAGGTCGAGGTCATGCGTGACCGGGCCGACAACTGCGTGATCGTGTGCTCGATCGAGAACGTCGACCCGATGGGGGTGCACACGGGCGACTCGATCACGGTCGCCCCGATCCAGACCCTGACCGACGTCGAGTACCAGAAGATGCGCGACGCCGCGTTCGCCTGCATGCGACGCGTCGGCGTCGAGACCGGTGGCTCGAACGTGCAGTTCGCGATCGACCCGACCAACGGCGACATGGTCATCATCGAGATGAACCCCCGGGTGTCGCGTTCCAGTGCCCTGGCGTCGAAGGCCACCGGGTTCCCGATCGCCAAGATCGCCGCGAAACTCGCGGTGGGCTACACCCTCGACGAGATCCCGAACGACATCACCAAGGCCACCCCGGCGTCGTTCGAACCCACCATCGACTACGTGGTCACCAAGGTGCCCCGGTGGGCGTTCGAGAAGTTCCCCGAGACCCCGAGCCTGCTCGGCACCCAGATGCAGGCGGTCGGCGAGGTCATGGCCATCGGCCGGACGTTCTGCGAGTCGGTGCAGAAGGCGCTGCGCTCGCTCGAGCTGGGCCGTCTCGGACTGAACGCCGACCCGGGCGAGACCGCCACCGACGACCTGAGCGACGCCGACCTGCTCGCGGCCGCGGCGGTCGGCACGCCCGACCGCCTGTTCCAACTCGAGGCGGCGCTGCGACGGGGCATGAGTGTCGACGAGGTCGCCGCCGCGACGAAGGTCGACCCGTGGTTCCTCGACCAGCTTTCCCGGATCACCGAGGAACGGGCGCATCTCGAACGGGTCGGTTTCGAGCACATGACCAGGCGGGACTGGCGCCGGGCGAAGCGGCTGGGCTTCGCCGATGCGCAGCTCGCCTACCTCTGGGGCCTGGACGAGGCCGCGGTCCGGGCCGCACGCGTGGAGGCCGGCGTCATTCCGACCTACAAGACCGTCGACACCTGCGGCGCCGAGTTCGCCGCGGACACGCCGTACCACTACTCGACCTACGAGGACTCCACCGAGGTCGCCGCCGACCCGCGGGGCAAGGTGATCATCCTCGGTTCCGGTCCGAACCGGATCGGCCAGGGCATCGAGTTCGACTACTGCTGCGTGCACGCCAGCTTCGCCCTGCACGACGCCGGGTATGCCACGGTGATGGTCAACTGCAACCCCGAGACCGTGTCGACCGACTACGACACCTCCGACCGGTTGTACTTCGAACCGGTGACCCTCGAGGACGTGGCGAACGTGATCGACGCCGAACAGGCCGCCTCGCCACCGGGCACCCCCGGGGTGGTCGGCGTGATCGTGGCGCTCGGCGGCCAGACCCCGTTGAAGCTCGCCGGTCAGCTGCCCGCAGACCTGGTGCTGGGCACGTCACCGGCGTCGATCGACGCCGCGGAGGATCGCGAGCACTGGAATGCGCTGTGCACCAAGCTGGAGATCCCCCAACCCGCCGGGGGGACCGCCACGAACATCGACGAAGCCCGCGCCATCGTCGCCGGGATCTCCTACCCGGCGCTGGTGCGACCCAGCTACGTGCTGGGCGGTCGGGCGATGGAGATCGTCTACGACGACGAGCATCTCGCCTCCGCGATCGAAGAGCTTGCCTCGTTCGGGGCGATCGGCGCCGACGGTGGCATCGCGCCCGACCGGCCGGTGCTGATCGACGAGTTCCTCGAGGACGCCACCGAGGTCGACGTGGACGCCCTCCGTGACCGCACCGGCGCGTTTCTGATCGGCGGGGTGATGGAGCACGTCGAGGAGGCCGGGGTCCACTCGGGCGATTCGGCGTGCGCGATCCCGCCGTACTCGCTCGGCGACGGGACGGTTCAAGTCATCGAGGAGTACACGGCGAAGATCGCCGACGCGCTCGGGGTCGAGGGGCTGATCAACGTCCAGTACGCGGTGCAGCACCGGGACTCGGGCGACGAGGTGTTCGTCATCGAGGCCAACCCGCGGGCGAGCCGGACGGTGCCCTTCGTCGCGAAGGCCACCGGCGTGCCCCTCGCGAAGGTCGCGACCCGTGTCATGGCGGGCGCGACCCTTGCCGAGTTGCGCGACGAGGGGCTGCTCACCGACCCGGTCACGGGCTACGTCGCGGTCAAAGAGGCCGTGCTGCCCTTCAACAGGTTTCCCGGAGCCGACCGGGTGCTGGGGCCGGAGATGCACTCCACCGGCGAGGTCATGGGAGTCGACACCAGCTTCGGGATCGCCTTCGCGAAGAGCCAGATCGCGGCGGGGGACCCGCTCCCCGATGCGGGCTGCGTGTTCATCTCGCTGGCCGACCGTGACAAGAACATCGGCGTCACCGCAGCGGCGCAGTTCGCCGGTCTGGGTTTCCGGATCGCCGCGACCGCGGGCACCGCGGCCGCGTTGCGCGCCGCCGGCGTTCCCGTCGCCGTCGAGGTCGCCAAGCTCGGCGAGGAAGGCGGCCCCCATGCGGTCGAGCTCATCGAGGCGGGCGAGGTGCAGCTCGTGGTGAACTCTCCCCGGGGACGCGGGCCACGAGCGGACGGCGACTACATCCGTTCCGCGGCAGGGGTCGCACACATTCCCATCCTCACGACCGCCGCCGCGGCGTTGGCCGCGGCGCGCGGTATGACCGAGTGGTCTTCGCGCGAACTCGTCGTGCGCAATCTGCAGGAGATCCATGCGCCGTAGTCGACACCGTGCCCCCGGGAACGCCGCGTCCCGGGTGGACCTGTCGACCGTCGTCGGTTCGGTGACGTTGCCGTCACCGGTCATGAACGCGTCGGGCACCGCCGGTCACGCCGACGAACTCGGCGCCTACGTGGATCTCGCGGCGCTGGGCGCGTTCGTGGTCAAGTCGCTGTGTGTGGACCCCTGGGAGGGGAATCCGGCGCCCCGGGTCCACATGACCGCAGCGGGCATGATCAACAGCGTCGGCCTGCAGGGTCCCGGGATCGCCGCGTGGGTGGCCACCGACCTGCCACTCCTGCGTGCCGCGGGGGTCCGACGCATCGTGGTCAGCATCTGGGGTACCTCGGTCTCGGCGTTCGCCGAAGCGGCGGCGCGGCTCGCCGACGCGGCCGACGAGATCGTCGCGGTCGAGGTGAACCTGTCGTGCCCGAACACCGAATCGGGTCGGGAGCTGTTCGCCCACGACCCCGGTGTCGCCGCGGAGGTGGTGGCCCGATGCGTCGAGGTCGCGGGGCGGCCGGTGTGGGCGAAGCTGAGCGCGAACACCGACCGTCTCGTCGCGGTCGCACGAGGCGCCGCTGCCGCCGGCGCCGAGGCCGTGACGCTGATCAACACCCTGTTCGGCATGGTCATCGACCCCGAGACCCGCAGACCGGTGCTCTCGGGGGTGGGCGGCGGGGTGTCCGGACCGGGGATCCATCCGGTGGCCGTGCGCGCCGTGTACGACGTCCGTGCGGCGTGCCCTGAGCTTCCCATCGTGGGGGTCGGGGGCGTCTCGAGCGGCGAGGACGCCGTCGAGCTCATGCTCGCCGGGGCGAGCGCCGTGCAGGTCGGCACCGCGGTGTTCGCCGATCCGAGGGTCCTCACGCGGGTCGCCCGTGAACTGGAAGAATGGTGCGCGGCCCGCGGCGTCGCCACCGTCGGTGAACTCATCGGAGAAGCCCATGAAACGAGAATGCCATGACGTCCGGTGAACGCAGCCGCGTGCCCGACGAGGTTCGCGAGCGACTCGTCCTGCCGCTCGACGTCGACGACCTGGTGTCCGCGACCCGGCTGGTGCGTTCGCTCGGCGACCATTTCGGTGTCGTCAAGGTCGGCCTCGAGCTCTACAGCGCCGCCGGTCCCGATGCGATCTCCACCTTCGTCGACCAGGGGTTCAAGGTGTTCGCCGACCTCAAGCTCTGCGACATTCCCACCACGGTCAACCACGCCGCCCGGGTGATGGGCGCACTTGGTGCGAGCTATCTCACCGTGCACGCCTTCGGCGGCGACGCAATGGTGCGCGCGGGCGTCGAAGGCTTCGACGACGGTGCCCACGCGGTCGGGTCGACCGAATCGAAGGTGCTGGCGGTGACCGTGCTGACCAGTGACGGCACCGCCCCGCAGCACATCCTCGGCAAACGGGTGAAGGTGGCGCTCGCGGCCGGCGCCGGCGGGATCGTGTGCGCGGGCACCGACGTCGCCGAAGCCCGCCAGTACGGCCCCCGCCTGACGATCGCCGTGCCGGGGATCCGCCCGCACGGATCGGCGGCCGACGACCAGGCACGTCGGGTGACGCCGACCCAGGCCGTCGAAGCCGGTGCCGACCTGCTGGTCGTGGGTCGCCCGGTGACCGCTTCGGCGGACCCCGTCGCAGCGGCGGCCCGGTTGGCCGCCGAGGTCGAGGCAGTCATGTGAACGTGCTCCGGCGCTGGGTGCATGCCGGCCCGTTCGGCAAGGTCCTGTTGCATCCGGCGGTGCGACCCGTGCTCGCCGGTGTGGCCGCGCTGCGGTTCGTGCCGGCGGCCTGGCAGGTCACGACGCCGTTCCGCTTCCTCTTCGCCGCGTTGGCGGGCACGGGTGAGCGCGCCTACCGGTTGCGCGGCTCGAATCGTCCGGTGGTGGTACGTCACGGATTCGGTTCGCTCGAAGTCATGTGGGAGATCTTCCGGCACCGCTGCTACGAGGTGCCCGGCGACCTGGTCGATCGGCTCCCCGCGGCTCCCCGGATCTTCGACGTCGGGGCGAACGTGGGCGCGTACAGCGCGTTCGCGCTGGAGCGTTGGCCCGACGCGACGATCGTCGCGATCGAAGCCGACCCCGACAACGTCGCCGCACTCGAGCGCTTCGCGGCGCTGGACGGATCGGGACGTGTGAAGGTGATCGCGGCGGCGGCCACGACCGCCGACGGCCCGGTGCGCTTCGTGACCGGACTGGGCGCCGGGTCGATGCTGGCCGACGAGGTCGACGCCGGCACACGAGTCGGTGGCGGCACCGAAGTCGACGGGGTCGACCTGTTGGAGCTGCTCGGCGAGGCCGATCTGATGAAGCTCGACATCGAACGGGGCGAATGGCCGATTCTCGCGGATGCGCGCCTGGCCACGGGCGGGCCGCTCGTGCTCGTCATGGAGTACCACCGTCGCCACGTCGACGACACCGGGGCGCTGGAGGAGGCCAGACGACTGCTCACCCGGGCCGGGTTCGAGGTGAGCCACGTGAGGCCGAACCACTGGGGGCACGGCACGCTGTGGGCGGCGAGGAGCTGAAGCGACAATTCGCGGAATCGCCCGCATCGGTGTCCGGCGTGGGATATTCTCCTGCCATGCCACAACCGCCCAGCCTCACCCCGGAGCAGCGTGCCGAGAACCTCGCGAAGGCCGCCCGGGTTCGCCGTGAGCGCGCGGAGCTCAAGGACAAGCTGAAGATGGGGCTGGTGACCCTGCCCGACCTGTTGGACCAGGCCGGGTCCGATGACGTGGTCGGCAAGATGAAACTCGTGGCCGTGCTCGAGTCGCTTCCGGGCGTCGGCAAGGTGAAGGCCCGCCGGACGATGGAGGAGATCGGCATCTCCGAGACCCGCCGCATGAAGGGCGTGGGTGCGCAGCAACGGGCCAGGTTGCTCGAGGCGTTCCCGCCCCGGAGTTGACATCTCCCACGATGACGACGCCGCCCGGCGAGCGGACGCCGCGGTCCCGAAGGGGTACGTGATCTTCTGATCGTCGTGATCTCGGGTGCAGGTGGCGTGGGCAAGGGGACGGTCGCGCGCGCCCTCGTCGCCGACGACCCGTCGCTGTGGTTGAGTCGATCGTGGACGACCCGCGCCCGGCGCGACGGCGAACCGGCCGATGCGTACCGATTCGTGACCGACGAAGCCTTCGATGCCGAGATCGACCGTGGCGGCTTCCTCGAATGGGCGGAGTTCCAGGGACACCGCTACGGCACGCCGTGGCCGGACGCGCCCGACGGCGTCGACGTGGTGCTCGAGATCGACACCCAGGGTGCGGCGCAGGTGCATGCGAAGGACCCCGACGCGCTCCTGCTGTTCCTGTTGCCGCCGTCGTTCTCCGAGCTCCGCCGCCGGCTGGTCGACCGCGGTGACCGGGCGGACCGGGTCGAGGCACGCCTGGCGATCGCCGAGGCCGAGCGGGCCGAGGCCGCGGGTCTGGGGGCGGTGGAGGTGGTCAACGACGATCTCGCCACGTGTGTGGCGGCCGTACGCGCCCTGATCGAGTCCCACCGTCGGGCCTGACGCAGGGGCCTGCGAACCTGCTCGGGCGCCGGCTGTGCTGCTAGCATCGTCGGCCGCGCTGGATCAGCGCGCGCATTCCGATTTCGTTTCCGAGAGCAGAGCACCGATGGCCTGGCAGCACGACACGATGATGAACCCGCCGATCGAGGATCTCCTCGAACGGGCCGGTTCGAAGTTCCGGCTGGTGACGTTCGGTTCGATGCGTGCCCGCCAGATCAACAGCTATTTCGGTGAACTGGGCACTGCCGAGGTCGGGCTGGTGCCGCCCCAGGTCACCACGCAGGCCCGCAAGCCGTTGTCGGTCGCGTTCGAGGAGATCGCGCTCGACAAGATCGAATGGGTGTCCGCCGAGGAACTCGCCGCGGAGGCCCAGGCCGAAGCCGACGCGGCCGCGGCGGCCGCCGAGGCCGACGCCGGTGCGGACGACACCGAGTCCGAGTAGCCCTTCCGGCTTCCGGCAAGGCCGATGAGTCTGCACGGACGTCACGTCGTCCTGGGGGTGACCGGCGGCATCGCCGCCTACAAGGCCGTGGAGGTGTGCCGGCGTCTGATCGACGACGGCGCCGAGGTCTCGCCGATCCTGACCCACACCGCCACGGCGTTCGTCGGGGCGGCCACGTTCTCCGCGCTGGCATCCGAGCCTGTCCGGACCGAACTGGTCGGTGGTCCGGAGGTGAGCCCGCACACCCGGTTGGCGAAGTCGGCCGATCTCGTCCTCGTCGCGCCCGCCACGGCCCATCTGCTGAGTGCGTATGCGACGGGATCGTCGGGCGATCTGCTCACCGCGACGCTGTTGGCCACCCGCGCACCGGTCGTCGTGTGCCCGGCGATGCACACCGAGATGTGGGAACACGCGGCCGTCGTGGCAAACGTCGCCACGTTGCAAGAGCGGGGCACGATCGTGGTGCCCCCCGCGGTCGGGCCGCTCGCCGGGGGAGATTCGGGGCCGGGGCGCCTGGCCGAGGTCGATGACATCCTCGCAGCGGTGCGGGGCTGCCTCACCGATGCCACGGAGCGCGATCTGGAGGGCCTCCGGGTGGTGATCACCGCGGGGGGAACCCGTGAGCCGATCGACCCGGTGCGTTACCTCGGCAACCGTTCCAGTGGCAAGCAGGGGCACGCGTTGGCCGACGAGGCCGCCACCCGCGGAGCCGACGTCGTCCTGGTGACCACCGTCGAACGCCCGGCGGCGAACGGTGTCGTGGTCCACCGGGTCGAGACGGCCGCGCAGATGCACGACGTCGTCATGGCCGAAGCCCCGAGCGCCGACGTGGTGATCATGGCCGCGGCGGTTGCCGATTTCCGCCCGGTGACGACCGCGCCCTCCAAGATCAAGAAGGCGTCGGGCCCGCCCACGATCACGCTCGAGGAGACGACCGACATCCTGCGGGCCCTGGTGGGCGCCCGTCGGCCGGGTCAAACGATCGTCGGCTTCGCCGCGGAGACCGATGACGTGGTCGACCACGCCGCGGCGAAGCTCGCCGACAAGGGAGTGGATCTGATCGTCGCGAACGATGTGTCGGCGCCGTCGGCCGGGTTCGCCCACGACACCAACGAGGTCGTGATCCTCACGGGCGCCGGTGAGCGGATCGAGGTGCCCCTCGCCGACAAGCGTCAGGTCGCGGCCGCGGTGTTCGATGCCGTTCGGCGCGGTCGCCGATCGGTAACGTCCGGTCCGTAGCTTTGCCGGCGGTTCCGTCGTGCCGCCGTCGTTCCCATCAGTTCTTCCCAATCGTCCCATCCAGGCAGAGGAGTCAGTCAGTGACCAATTGGACCTTCACCTCCGAGTCGGTGACCGAAGGCCACCCCGACAAGGTGGCCGACCAGATCTCGGACTCGATCCTGGATGCCATCCTCGAACAGGACCCGATGGCCCGGGTGGCGTGTGAGACGCTCGTGACCACGGGTCTCGCGCTGGTCGCGGGGGAGATCACCACCTCGGCGTACGTCGAGATCCCGCATGTCGTGCGCGAGACGATCAAGGCGATCGGCTACGACCGTGAGTCGGTCGGCTACGACGGCAACACCTGCGGCGTGATCACCTCGATCGACCCGCAGTCACCCGACATCGCCCAAGGGGTCGACACCGCGTTCGAGACCCGCACCGGCGCCTCGGGCGAGGACGTCCTCAACTCGCAGGGAGCGGGTGACCAGGGGATGATGTTCGGCTACGCCAACAACGAGACCCCGTCGCTGATGCCACTGCCGATCTGGTGGGCCCACCGCCTCGCCGAGCGGCTCGCCGAGGTCCGCAAGTCGGGGCTCCTCCCGTACCTGCGGCCCGACGGCAAGACCCAGGTCACCTTCGACTACGAGGACGGCAAGGCGGTGCGCCTGACCACCGTGCTGATCTCGACCCAGCACGCGCCGGGCATCGACGCCGAGACGGTCATCAAGCCCGACCTGCTCGAGCACGTGATCAGGCCGCTGGTGCCCGAGCAGTTCGCCGACGACGAATTCCGGGTGCTGGTGAACCCGACCGGCGCGTTCGAACTCGGTGGTCCGCACGCCGACTGCGGTCTGACCGGCCGCAAGATCATCGTCGACACCTATGGCGGCACCGCCCGCCACGGTGGTGGGGCGTTCAGTGGCAAGGACCCCTCCAAGGTCGACCGGTCGGCGGCCTACGCGGCCCGTTGGGTCGCGAAGAACCTGGTCGCGGCCGGCGCCGCGGACCGCGCCGAGGTGCAGGTCGCGTACGCGATCGGCGTCGCCGCCCCGGTGTCGCTGCTGGTCGAGACGTTCGGCACGGAGCACGCCGACCCGGCCAGGATCACCGAGGTCGTGCGCGAGACCTTCGACCTGCGTCCGGCCGCGATCCTGCGTGATCTCGACCTGCGACGTCCGATCTTCGCCAAGACCGCCGCCTACGGGCACTTCGGTCGGGAAGACGCCGACTTCACCTGGGAGCGCACCGACCGGGCCGACTCGATCGCCTCGGCCCTGGGTCTGTAGCCGCACCCGGGCGTCGAGCCAGAGGCGCCGGGACCGCACCGGTGGCCACCGAACCACGTCACGGATTCCCGGGTCGGACCGCGCGCGTCCTGGTCGACGTGACCGGGATCGGAAAACCCTTCGACTACCTGATCGACCCGGCCGACGCCGGGCGGGTCGAGGTCGGCTCGGAGGTGCGGGTCCGGCTCGGCGCGCGTCACGTCGGGGGATGGATCACCGCGCTCGACGTCGACACGCCTCCCGGAGTGCACCTGCAGCCGGTGCGTAAGGTGCGCGGCGTCGGCCCGTCGGCCGAACTCGTCGACCTCGCCCGGTGGGCGGCCTGGCGGTGGGCGGGCCACCCGGCGCAGCTCCTGCGGATCGCGTCGCCGCCCGCGGTGGTGACCGACGTGCCGCTTCCCGCTCGGGGCGTCGACGTCGCGCCGGCCCCCGACCGCACCGATCCGCTGGTCGCCGAAGCGACCGCCGATGAGCGCACGATCGTGCGGCTCCCACCCGGCACCGACCGGGTCCCGTTCATCGACCGGCTCCTGAGGGCCACGATGCGGGGCCCGGCCCGACGGTCGGCGATCGTGGCCTGCCCGGGCCGTCGGGCCGCGGCACGGCTGGTGACCTCCCTCCGCAGCGCAGGCTTCGCCGTTGCGGATCTGAGCGTCGACGGTGCCGCCACCGTGGGGGCCCGCGCCTGGGCACAGGCGGCGGCCGGAGGGTCGGTCGTGGTCGGGACGCGCACCGTCGCCTGGGCGCCCGCTCCCGACGTGGCGTCGATGATCATCGTCGACGAACACGACGAGGCCTACCGTTCGACCCGGATGCCCACCTGGCATGCCCGCGACGTGCTCGCCGAACGGGCCCGCCGCGCCGGCGTTCCGTTCGTCCAGCTCTCGCCGTGCCCGAGCCTCGCCGCCCTCGCCGAGTCGCGACTCGTCGTCCCCGAGCGTGTCGTCGAACGGGCCGGTTGGCCGCGCCTGGAGATCATCGACCGACGTGACGAGGATCCCCGCACCGCGTCGAGCCTGTGGTCGGACCGGCTCGGCGAGCTGCTCGCCCGGTCGGGCCGGACGGTGTGTGTGCTGAACCGCACCGGACGGGTGCGGCTGCTGGCCTGTCGGACCTGCGGCGCGTTGACGCGCTGTGAAACCTGCGGCGCGGCGGTCCACGCGGCGGCCGATGCCGAGCTGGTGTGTGCACGTTGTGCCACGGTGCGGCCACGGGTGTGTGCGACGTGCGGTTCGGCGGCGCTGAAGAACCTCCGGATCGGGGTGTCGCGCGCCCGTGAGGAACTCGCGGCCCTCATCGGTGAGGACGTCGCCGAGGTCACCCGTGACGGGGGTGTGGTCGGCGACCCGGCGCGGACCCGGGTGGTGATCGGCACCGAGGCCGTGCTGCACGGGATCGGCCCGGTGGCCACGGTGGTGTTCCTCGACGTCGACCAGGAGCTGACCGCGCCTCGATTCGCGGCCTCCGAGCAGGCCCTCGCGTTGCTCGCGCGGGCGGCCCGGCTGTTGGGACCGCGCTCCTCGGGCCACCGTCTGGTGGTGCAGACCCGTCTGCCCGACCACCCGGTCATCGCCGCAGCGGCGGCCGGCGACCCGTCGGTCGTGAGTACCGGCGAGGCCGAGGTGCGACAGGCCCTCGGATTTCCGCCGTTCGCGGCCCTGGCGCTCGTGTCGGGTCCAGGTGCGGCGGCCTACGTGGCGGAGATCGACGCGGGCAGGGTCGATGTGCTCGACGGCGGCGACGGCACCTGGCTGGTGCGCTCCGGGGACCATGCAGTGCTCGCCGACGTGCTGGCCGACACGCCACGCCCCGAGGCACGGCTGCGGATCGAGGTCGACCCGGCGCGGGTCTGACTCCTCGGCGCCGAGCCGCTCAGGCGGTCTGTACCAGGTGGAGGTTCGCCACGAAGATCAGCACACCGGCGCACACGCCGAAGGCATGCCACACCTCGTGGTAGCCGACCCAGCGGCCGTGCAGACGCGGGCGGTGCAACGCGAAAAGGATCGCTCCGACCGTGTACAACAGGCCGCCCGCGGCGACGAGCGCCAACACACCCCGGCGTGACCACAGCCCGGGCAGGGCCATGAGGCCGGCCCACCCCAGCACGATGTACAGCGCCGCGCCGAGACGCCGGAATCGACCGAACCAGGCGAGCTTGACGAGCATGCCCACGGCAGCCCCCAGCCACATGACCGTGAGGGCCACCGTCCGGGCCGTACCGTGCAGGGTGATGAGCGCGATCGGGGTGAAGGTGCCCGCGATCAGCACGTAGATCATGGTGTGGTCGACGCGTTGCATGACCGCCCGGAGGCGGGGCGAGCGGGCGAAGACGTGATAGCCGGAGCTGACGGCGTAGAGCGCGATCGAGGCCGTGCCGTACACCCAGGCGCCGATGCGCGCCTCGGTGCCGGCGGCGCTGGAGACGAGCACCACCAGTGCCGGCATGGCGGCGAACGTCGTGACCTGGTGGAGCCGTCCCCGGAGACGGGGTC
>JBDZVK010000021.1:0-3985 GCA_040255725.1 Actinomycetota bacterium | reverse complement strand
GGCGTGAGCGTTGTCGACGGCGTGAGCGTGGTGGTCGTCGACGAGGCGACCGTCACCGGAAACGACCGGACGACCGGGGCGGCGGCGTGCCAGGTCGCATCTCCGGGCTGGAAGAACGACAGCGAGCACGTGCCGGTTCCGATCGGCGTGATCACGAACGAGTCGGGTGTGCCGCCGGCGCTCACGGTACAGACGGTCGGGGTCGTCGATTTCGCTCCGGCACCGAGCCCCGACGAACCGACGACGCCGCTCACCGACACGGGAGCGCCGTTCGAAGCCGGTGGGAGAATCGCCGGAACGGTGAGGGACTGGTCGGCTCCGACACGGGACGGCGAGAACTCGGTCGTGCCGCTCGACGCCCCGTTGCCGAGGTCGCCGTTCTCATCGTCGCCCCAGCAGTAGCCGAGCCCGTCGGTCGCCACGGCGCACGAGTGCCCGGTGGCGACCGTGACCGACCTCCAGCTCGCTCCCGGCGGGGCCGCAACCGCGGACGGTGACGGTTCGGCGGTGCCGCCGGTAGATCCGTTGCCGAGCTGACCGTAGCCGTTGTCGCCCCAACAGAACCCGGAGCCGGTCGTGGTCACGGCGCAGGTCGAGGACGAACCGGCGGAGATCCGTGCCCACGCCGTCCCGGCGGCCGCCTCCACGGGTGTCGGTGTCGCCTGGGCAATGGTGGCCGCGGATCCGTTGCCGAGTTGTCCCCGCGCGTCGGACCCCCAGCAGTAGGCGGCTCCGGATGTGGAGATCGCGCAGGTGTGGTCGAGGCCGACGCTGATCGTCGCCCAGGTCGCCGCCGACGGTCCGATCACCAGGCTGGGCGTCTGCTGGGGCGTCAGCATGCCGTTGCCCAGTTCGCCCGACGCGCCGAGCCCCCAGCAGTACGCCTGTCCGCCCACGGTCAGCGCACAGACGTCGTTCGGTCCGACCGAGATCGACGCCCAGACCACCCCCGCGGGTGTCGTCACCGCCGTCGGCGATGCCTGATCGGTGCCGGTCGGGCCGTTCCCGAGCTTGCCGCCGGAGTCGTTCCCCCAGCAGTACGCCTTCCCGCTCGTGGTCACCCCGCACGTCGAGAAGTAGCCGGCCGACAGCACGGCCCACGACTCGCCGGCCGGGGTGTCGATCGGCCCGGGCTCTGCCCGGTCGGAGTCCACGGGTTCCCCGTCACCCAGCTCGCCGTGGAAGTCGTCGCCCCAGCAGTAGCCGGCACCCGTCGTGGTGACCGCGCACGTGTGGACGACTCCGGCGCTGATCGACGCCCACGAGGCTCCCGCCGGATTGACGACCCGGGCCGGCGCCGGCTGATTCGGGGTGATCGGGCCGTTGCCCAACATCCCGGAATCGTCGACCCCCCAGCAGTAGGCGGCGCCCGTGGTGGTCACCCCGCACGAATGCGTCGGTCCCGCCGAGATCGACGACGGGACGATCGCACCATCGGTGGTGCGCCAGGTGTCGCCGGTGCCGGCGGGCACGTCGGCGCCGACCTGGTCGATGCCCGAGAGGTACGCGGCCATCGCGAAGACGACACCGAGGACGACGAAGAGGCGACCGATCTGGCGGGTCGACGCGGTGCCGGGGCTCGTTCGTATCGTCATCCGCTCATGATGGGTCGCGCCCGGATGCACGGAAAAGGGTGGTCCACCACCTGTTTTCGCGCACGGTCCCTGCGGGACGACCCCGGGCCGGCTGACCCCGAGCCGGCTACTGAGGGGTGACGGCGTGGATCGACTCGGCGACGGCCCGGACGGCCGACCGGTCGACGAGGAGGCCGGTGTGGGTCGTGTCGAGCGGGACCTCCCGGGTGCCGACGGTCCATCGCTCGATCGGCGGATCGTCGGTCCGGTGGCCATGGGTGGCGTGCAGTGACGTCACGGGCGTCTCGCAACCCGACGGCGGCGTCCACGCCCGCACGAACCCCCAGTCGCGTTCCAGCGAGCGCTCGGCCAGTCGCGCCCGCCAACCGAAACCGGAACCGGCGATCTCTGCTTCGACGGCTCGGCGGAGCGAGCGGGACATCCCCGACGCGGGAAGCCGACCGTTGGCGATCCCCGCGGCGACGGCGGCGTCCCGATGCGCCCAGGTCTGCCGCAGCCGCATGATCCCCGGATCGACGCGGGAAGCCGCGGTGATCCAGTCGGTTGCCGCGTCGTCCCGCGCGATCGGTGGGCCGTCCAGCACCACGACCTGGGTGACCCGTGTCGGCGCCGCGGCGGCCGCGGCCAGGGCCGGCATCGCGCCCGTTCCGTGCCCGACGAGTGAGAAGGTCGCTGCGTCCACCCGGTGCGCGAGGGCGAGGAGGTCGGCGACGTGGTCGTCGATGGTCGCGGCCGGCGGAGCGGACGACGAAGCCGCTCGCCCCCGGAGATCCGGCGCCACGACGCGCGCGCGTGCGGCGACGGCGTCGGCGAGGTCACCGAACCACAGCCCGTTCGCGGTGAGGTCGTGCACGGCGATCACCACCGGCGCGTCCAGGTCGGCCCCGTACGCCCACGAGGTCACGGCGACCTCGGCGGTCGGGTCGATCCGATCCGGCCCGTTCCGTGGTGGTTCACTCCGAGGCACCGGCGGTCCATCCACGTCGGCGGAGCTCGTACAGCGCGATCGACGTGGCCGTGGCGACGTTCAGTGATCCGATGCGGCCCAACTGCGGCAGGTATCCGACCACGTCGCAGGCCTCCAGCACCGCCGTGGGCAACCCGCGGTCCTCGTGGCCGATCACCAGCGCGAGGTCACCGTCGAGCGGGGCTTCGTGCAGGGGAGCCGCTCCGTCGGCGAGTTCCAGCCCGACACGGCGGTAGCCCGCCTCACGGGCGGCGTCGACGGCGTCGATGGCGTCCGCCGCACGACGGAGGTCGACGTAGCGCTCCGATCCGAGCGCGGTCTTGGCGACCTTGGCGTGGTCGGGTCCGGGGGTGTCGCCCGCCAGCCAGATGGTTTCGACCCGGTAGGCCGCGGCGGTCCGCAGGATCGCGCCCACGTTGTAGGGCTGGGAGAGCCCGGCGAGCACGAGCGACAGGCGCGTGGTGGCGCGCCGGCGCCACGTGCGGTGCAGCCGCTTCAGTTCGGTGGATCCGAGCTGTTTCACGGTGTGGTCGCCTCGGGCGCGGTGACCTCGAGCAGGCGGTAGCCGCGTCGCGAGACGAGACGTTCGACCGCGAAGCCGCGGCCGGCGATCCAGCGGGCGAGCGAGTCGGATCCGAGGTGCTTGTGCACGACCAGGTGCGCCGGGGCGCCGGGCCGAAGCCGCGCGAACCAGCTCTCGAGCAGGTCGTGCAGCGCCGCCTTGCCGATGCGGATCGGCGGATTCGACCAGAAGCCGTCGAGCACCAGGTCGTGGGGCACCTCATCGGGCGTGACGGCGTGGACCCGGTCGCCGACACCCGCGGACTCCGCGTTGGCTCGGCACAACTCGAGGGCCCGCGTGTTGACGTCGACCGCCCAGACGGTCGCCTCCGTCGAGCGCCGGGCCAGGGTGACGGCGACGGGCCCGTAGCCACAGCCCACGTCCGCGAGGGTGACCGGACCCTGCGGGGGTGCCGGCACCTCGCCGAGCAGCACCCGGGTGCCGGCGTCGACCTCGTCGGCGGCGAACATGCCCGCGTCGGTCGTCAGGTCCACGGTCAGGTCGACGAGGGTGAGACGCACCGTCCGCGGATTCGACGCGACGTCGGGGTCGCTCGAGAAGTAGTGGGCCATCGCGGCTCCATTGTGCACGACGACCCGGGCCATCACGGCGCGATCTGGACCTGCGGGGCGGATCGACGCCCCCGGTAACATGGCGCCATGGCCAGCTACACGATCCGCAAGATCGGTGATCCGGTGCTGAACCGGCCCACCGAGGAGATCACCGACATCGACGGGCGGATCGCCAAGCTTGCCGACGACATGCTCCGGACCATGTACGACGAGCCCGGCGTCGGCCTGGCCGCCAACCAGGTGGGCATCTCGAAACGGCTCTTCGTCTACGACGTGGGCTACGGGCCGG
>JBDZVK010000299.1:0-3293 GCA_040255725.1 Actinomycetota bacterium | reverse complement strand
TGCCCGCCCGGACCGACGACGACCTGTCGTTGGTGTCCGACGCGGAGCTCGCCGCTCGGGGCATCCGTCCTCTGCCCCGGTCGCTCGCCGAGGCCCTCGACGTCATGGAGTCCTCCGAGCTGGTCCGCGAAGCACTCGGCGACCACATCTTCACCTGGTTCCTGCGCAACAAGCGCACCGAATGGGCCGACTACCGCGCCCAGGTCACCCCGTTCGAACTCGAGCGGTACCTGCAGACCTGGTGAGCCGGGCAGTGAGTCGACCCTCGCGGCATGAGAGAATCTGATCGTGGGCCCCGTGCTGGTGTTCCCCGACCCTCCCACCGAAGTGGCGCGCGCCCTGAAGAGCACCGGCCACGCGTTCCAGCCGGTCGATTCAGCCTCCGCGGAGCGTCGCCTCCGGCCCGATGAGGGATGGTCGCTCGCGGTGTTGGTCGGCGAGCCGTCGCTCGACGAGGTGGTCGGTTTCGTGAAGGACCTGCACGCCGAGGTGCCCGAGCTGCCCGTGCTGGTGATCGTCGGCGAATCGGACGTGCCCCGCCTCGCCCGGCACGACGAGGTGTTCAGCGAGTTCTGCGTGGCGCCGCTGCGGGCCGACGAGTTCACGCTCCGCCTGGAGCGACTCGCACGGTCGGGCGACGACGCCGACGACGATGCCGACGCGCTCATCGTCCACGGACCGCTGATGATCAATCCGGCCACCTACCAGGCAATGCTCGACGGTCGACCGCTCGACCTGACCTACATGGAGTACGAACTGCTCAAGTACTTCGCGCAGCGACCGGGTCGGGTGTGTACCCGCGAGGTGCTCCTCGGCCAGGTCTGGGGCTACGAGTACTACGGCGGCGCCCGCACCGTCGACGTCCACGTACGGCGGCTCCGGGCGAAGCTCGGCGAGCCCCATGCGAACCTGATCTCGACGGTGCGCTCGGTCGGGTACCGCTTCGGCAAGTCCCAGTGGGGTTGACCGAGGTGTGCCCGACGCGCCGCGGTCACACGCACGGCTACGGTGACCACCACGCCCCGCCGGCGCCGACGGGGCGGTGGATCGACCCGAATGGAGTGCCGCCATGTCCGATGTCGTCACCGTCGAGACCCGTGACCGGGTCGCGCTCGTCACCCTGAACCGGCCCGACGCCCGCAACGCGCTGTCGTCGCAGTTGTTGACCGATCTGTCGGGCGCGGTCGCCGACGCCGACGCCGACGACTCGGTCGACGTGATCGTCCTGACCGGCGCCGACCCGGCGTTCTGTGCCGGCCTGGACCTCAAGGAGCTCGGATCCGGTGGCGGGCCGGGGCCGATGCCGGACTTCGGCCGCGCGGACGGTACCCGTGCCCCCTTCGGCGCGACCGTCAAGCCGATCATCGGCGCGATCAACGGGGTGGCCATCACCGGCGGCCTCGAGTTGGCGCTCGCCTGTGATTTTCTGGTCGCATCCGAGCGTGCCCGCTTCGCCGACACCCACGCACGGGTCGGCATCCAGCCGGGCTGGGGGCTCACGGTGCTGCTCCCCGAAGCGGTCGGGATGCGTCGGGCACGTGAGATGAGCGCCACGGGGAACTTCGTCGATGCGCAGACCGCGCTCGCCTGGGGCCTGGTCAACCATGTCGTCGCCCACGACGAACTCGTCGACTTCGCCCGACGCATCGCGTCCGACATCGCCGGCAACGACGCACGGGCGGTCCGCCAGATCTACGCGACCTACGACGAGAACGCGCTCGGTACCGGCAAGGACGGCTGGGCGACCGAGGGGCGCGTCGTCGCATCATGGAACGACGGCCGCTTCAGCGCGTCAGAGATCGAGCGTCGACGCGCCGAAGTGGCCGAACGTGGACGCGAGCAACTGTAGATCCTGGTCGTCGTCTCCGACGGGGTCGGCGACGGTCCTGCGATTCAGGCGGGACGTACGTCCTGTGCCTGGTCACCCTTGGGACCCGACACCACCTCGAATTCCACGGTCTGTCCTTCTTCGAGGCTGCGATAGCCGTTCATCTGGATGGCCGAGTGGTGCACGAAAACGTCAGAGCCTTCGCTCCGGGCGATGAACCCGTAGCCCTTTTCGTTGTTGAACCACTTGACGGTACCGGTCGCCATCTGCGCGACCCCTTTCTTTTCTGCTGGGTCGCCGTTTGTCCCGCGCCCTGCACTGCAATGAGTAGGGGAACTGTAGTAGATCCGACTCAGGTGGAGGAAACGAACGCGGATTTTTCGTGAAGGGTCGACCGGTGCCGAGAATCCACCTCGGACCACGAGGATTCACCTGGTGAAGGTCAGGAGTCGAGCTGCGCCAGCTCGGTGCCCTCGTAGCGCTGCTCGGCGTCGTCGGTCAGCAGCGTGCCGAGGAGCCAGGCGATCACACAACACCCCATGATCACCGCGATGGGGAAGAGCACGATCAGGATGACGGCCATGACGATTCCACCCGGCATGGCGCCAGTATCGCGCAGGCACGACACCCCCGGCGAACCATCGCGACGCGCCCCTGCGCCTTCGCCGCACCCTCGGTTCGTCAGTCGAGGGGCCGGTGGGCCCAGGCCTCGATCTCGATGAGCGCGCCGAGCGGGAGTTCGGTCACCCCGCACGCCGTGCGCGCCGGGCGATGGTCGCCGAACAGCTCGACGTAGGTGGTGTTCATCGCGACGTAGTCGTTCATGTGGCGGAGGTACACGGTGGTCTTGACCACGTCGTCGAGGGTCGCCCCCTCCGATTCGAGCAACCCTCGCAGGTTCGCCACCGCCTGGCGCAACTCGGCGAGGAGGCCACCGGTGACGATGACCCCGTCGACCGCGCCGATCTGGCCCGAGGTGATCAACCAGTCACCCGCCCTGACGATGGGCCGGTACGGCCCGATCGGAGTGGCTGTCATGTCGGATCCTTTCGACGGAGGGACCGGTGCTTCGCACGGTCGATGCGGCCCCCACCCCGGTCGCAGTGCAACGCTACCCGTCCCTCGGCGGCCTCGCCGGTGAGCGGTGGATTCCGCGGACTGCCCGATGCCGTGGGTCCGCCGATAGCGTCGGTGCCGTGATGGATCGTGGACACTCACCGATGTCGGCTTCGAACCGGTCCTCGGCGCGACGGCCCCTGGCCGGACCCGTGCTGACGAGACGCGCGGTGCTCGCGGGGGGCGCCGCGGCAGTGGTGCTCGCGGCGTGTGGATCGAAAGGCGACGACAGCGGCACGTCGAGCCGCGACACCTCCGCTGCTGCGACCGCTTCACTGCTGGCGCTGTTCCCCTTGAACGACTACATCACCGCCGGGGTTCCCCAGCGGATCGCCTTCGGGATCGCGGA
>JBDZVK010000020.1:0-18009 GCA_040255725.1 Actinomycetota bacterium | reverse complement strand
AGCGTCTACTCCGACCTGCCGCGGACCGCGGCGAAACGCGGGTGGGTGACGGTGACCCCGGATGCGATCGACGGCAAGTGGGAACTCGGCGCCGAGGGTGCCGACGCCGACTTCCTGGCGGCGCTCGTGGACGAGGTCACCGCGCACCTGTGCATCGACGAGGACCACATCCACCTGATCGGCATGTCGCTGGGCGCGTGGAAGGCGGCGTCGACGGCCTGCCACGACGACCGCTACGCCTCGATCGTGCTGGTCGCCGTCGAGGTGTTCCCCGGAAAGTGCCGCCCACTCGGCGTGTTGGCCTTCCACGGGACGGCCGACCCGGTGGTCGCCTACGGACCGGGGGGCGGCACGGTCGACGACGCCGCCACCCCGAACGCCGGTCTCCCGGGCACCCTGACCAACATCGCCGCATGGGCCGGGAACGCCCACTGCCGACCGCGGCCCGCCGTCACCCGGATCGGCGACGATGTCGTCGAGCGCCGCTACGAGGGCTGCACCGCGGGCACCGACGTCGAACTCGACACGATCGTCGGCGGGGGGCACACCTGGCCCGGCAGCGCGATCTCACTCGGCGACCCCTCGCTGACGACCCACACGATCGACGCGACCACCATGGCGCTGGACTTCTTCGCGGCGCACCCGCGGGCCTGAACCGATCCGGGCTCCGGCGGGGTCGGCGCATACCATCGCAGCCCATGACCCGCGTGTTTTCCGGAATGCAACCGAGTGGCGACCCGCACCTGGGCAACCTTCTGGGGGCCGTCGCGTTGTGGGTCGCCGAGGCCGAGCAGGCCGAGAGTCTGTTCTGCGTGGTCGACCTGCACTCGATCACGTTCCCCCAGGACCCGGCGGACCTTCGGCGACGCACCCTGGAACTGACCGCGACCTTCCTCGCCATGGGTCTCGACGCGGAGCGCAGCATCCTGTTCCTGCAGTCCCAGGTCGCCGCCCACCGCGAGCTCGCCTGGCTGCTGGAGTGCACCGCGTCCTACGGGGAGCTCCAGCGCATGACCCAGTTCAAGGACAAGGCCGCCCGTGGCGAGTTCGTGTCGGCCGGACTGTTCACCTACCCGGCACTCATGGCCGCGGACATCCTCGCCTACGACGCCGACCAGGTGCCCGTCGGCGACGACCAGCGCCAGCACATCGAACTCACCCGCGACCTCGCCGTGCGCTTCAACGCCCGCTACGGCGACACGTTCGTCGTGCCCGAGGGCGTGTACCGGGCGAGCGGAGCGCGCATCATGGATCTCCAGCACCCCGACCGCAAGATGTCCAAGTCGCTGGACTCGCCGCAGGGAACCGTGTCGTTGTCCGACGACGACGCCGCCGTGGCCCGCAAGATCAAACGGGCCGTCACCGACGCGGAGACCGACGTGCGCTACGACCCCGAGGCCAAACCGGGCGTGTCGAACCTGTTGTCGATCCTGGCTGCCTGCACCGACACCACACCTGAGGCCGCGGCGGCAGGGTTCTCCCGCTACGGCGACCTGAAGGCCGCCGTGGCCGAAGCGGTCGTGGCGTTCCTCGGGCCGGTGCGCTCCCGCTACGACGAACTGCTCGGCGACCCCGGCCACCTGCTGACCGTGCTCGCCAGGGGTGCGGCCCGGGCCGACGCCATCGCCGAGCCGATCGTGCGTCGGGCCGAGAACGCGATGGGATTCGTGCCCCGGACCGAAACCTGAGCACGCAGACCGCGCGTTTCGCTCTACGATGACGACATGTCCGATCTGGATCTCGCCGACGCGCGTCGCACCCTCGAAGCGCTCCGGGAAGAACTGCTCGCCCGCAACAAGGAGCTCTCGGTGACCGGCGACGACCCGCTGGCCTACGACGTCAACTTCGCCGACTCGGGCCAGGTCGCCGCCGAACTCGGCGAGAACCAGGTGACGATCGCCGTGGCCCGAGAGCAGCTCGACGGGATCGACGCGGCGCTGCAGCGGATCGACGACGGCACCTACGGGCGCTGCGAAGCCTGCGGTGAGCCGATCGGCGAGGCCCGCCTCGAGGCGATCCCGGCCGCGCGTTTCTGCATTCGTCACGCCTGAGTCGTTGTCCACGGCACATCTCGTCAAGCGCTTCTTCGGCTCGCTCCGACCCGGAGGCCCCTCGAAGTCCGACGACGACTGGGCGACGGGTCATCTGACCGATGCCGAGGTCCGGCTGTGGCGACGCATGTCGAACCCCGACCGCCGCCACGCCGTGGGGGTGGCCCGGCGGGTCGGCGAAGCGCTCGGCGACGAGGCGACCGACCCCGTCGTGGCGGCCGCGCTGTTGCACGACGTGGGCAAGTCGACCTCGGGGCTGCGCACCTACGGACGGGTGGTGGCGACGCTGTCGGCGAAGGTGGCGGGCCATGAGATGGCGGTCGCCTGGAGCGAGACCCGCGGGTTCACCCGCCGCGTGGGGCTGTACCTGGAACACCCCCGCCTCGGCGGTGACCTGTTGGCGCTGGCCGGATCCGACCCCCTCACCGTCGCCTGGGCGCGCGAGCACCACTCACCCGAGGAGGACTGGACCGTGCCGATCGACATCGGCCGCGTCCTGAAGGCCGCCGACGACGACTGATCGTCACCGGCGGGCGCGGGGATGCGCCTCGGCCCACGCGGCGAAGAGCCGCTCGGTGGAGACCTTGGTGTAGATCTGCGTCGTCGACACCGAGACGTGTCCGAGAAGCTCCTGGACCGTGCGGATGTCGGCGCCGTGGTCGAGCAGATGCGTGGCACACGAGTGCCGGAGCACATGCGGCGTACACCGCTCCCCCAGCCCGGCCGCCACGGCGTGGGCGTGGACGATGCCCCAGAGTCCCTGGCGGGTCAGGCGCCGACCGCGTCGGTTCACGAAGACCGCGGCGTCGTCGTCGCGGGTCGGGCGGGTCGGACGCAGCGAGCCGCGCACATCCGGGTCGAGCCACGCGACCAACGCGTCCTTGGCCATCCGGCCGATCGGCACGATGCGCTCCTTGTCGCCCTTGCCGGTCACTCGGAGCAGCCGCTCGGCGAGGTCGACGTCGCCGACCGACAGCCCGGTCGTCTCCGAGATCCGCAGCCCCGAGGAGTACATGACCTCGAGGATCGCCCGGTCGCGCACCACGAGGGGCCCTTCGCCGACCACGGCCTCGAACAACGCGTCGATCTCGGCTTCGGTGAGAGCCTTGGGCAGGCCCGGCCGCGCGCCCGGCACGGCGAGATCCCGCGCCGGGTCGGTCGCGATGGTCCCTTCGTCGTGGAGGAACCCGTAGAGCGCGCGCACCGCCACCGCCCGGCGCTTGGCGGTCGCCGGTACGACCCCCGAGGCGGCGACGTCGGCGAGGTACGCGACGAGGTCGTCGTCGTCGACCGCTTCGACGTCGAGGCCACCGCGCCGGGTCCACCGGAGAAAATCGGCGAGATCGCGCCGGTACGCGGCCAGCGTCGAGGCGGCCCGGCCGCGTTCGACCCGCAGATGACTCAGGTACTCCTCGACCACCAGCGGGAACTCGACCGGCTCGTGCACCGGCGGTCGCCCCCGCCGCCGCGCCGGTGTGCTCATGCGGTGAGTCGACGGATCGCCAGGGCGAGCCCGAGGATCGACTTGCCGTCGACGAGTTCCCCCGAGGCGACCAGGTCCCAGGTCTCGTCCAGCGGCACCCGCACGACCTGCATCGCTTCCTCTTCGGGGCCCTGCAGGTCGGTTCCCACCTCGATCAACCCGGTGGCGAGGAACAGCGTCGTGTGTTCGTCGGTGAAGCCCGGCGAGTTGTAGAACGCGCCGAGTTCGGTCCAGTCGCGCGCGTCGTAGCCGGTCTCCTCCATCAGTTCCCGCCGGGCCGCCACCAGGGTCGGCTCGTCGTCGACGTCGCGCTTGCCGGCCGGGATCTCGAGCAGGTTCTCGTCCAGGGCGGCCCGGTACTGGCGCTCCAGCACGACCGTGCCGTCGTCGTCGACCGCGACGACGCCCACCGCGCCGGGATGGTTCACGATCTCGCGGGTGACCGTCGACCCGTCGGGAACCTCGATCGTCGCCGCCACGAGTTGCACCATGTAGCCGTCGAAGAGCACCTCGGTGCTCTTCCTGACGAATCCCGGTGCAGTCATCCGGCGACCGCGGCTTCGGCCTCGGCTTCGATGTCGAACAGATGCGGACGTCGTCCTTCGGCACGGGCCAGGGCCGCTTCGACGAACGCCGTGAACAACGGCGCCGGTCGGGTCGGTCGGCTCTTGAACTCCGGGTGCGCCTGGGTGCCCACCCAGAACGGGTGACCGGGCAGCTCGACGAACTCGACGAGGCGATTGTCGGGCGACGTCCCCGAGCACACGAGTCCGGCCGCCTCGATCCGGCTGCGCAACCGGGGGTTGACCTCGTAGCGGTGCCGGTGCCGTTCGGAGATCACGGTGCGTCCGTAGGCCTCGGCGACCTGGGAGCCGGGAGCGAGTTCCGCGACGCACGCCCCGAGACGCATCGTGCCGCCCTTGTCGGTGACCTCACGTTGGGCGTCCATGAGGTCGATCACCGGAAACGGCGTGGCCGGGTCGAATTCGGTCGAGTTGGCGTCTTCCATGCCCGCGACGTTGCGTGCGTGGTCGATCACCATGACCTGCATGCCGAGGCACAGGCCCAGACAGGGCAGGTCGTGCTCACGTGCGTAACGTGCCGCCGCGACCTTGCCCTCGACGCCGCGCTCGCCGAATCCGCCGGGCAGCACGATGCCGTCGAGGTCGCTCAGCCGGCCCGATTCGAGCAACTCGTCGACGTCCTCGGCGTTGATCCAGGTGATCTCGATGTCGGCGCCGTGCGCGAACCCCCCGTGGTTGAGCGCTTCGACCACCGACAGGTAGGCGTCGACGAGGGCCACGTACTTGCCGATCAGACCGATGCGCACCGGGCGCGTCGCCGCCCGCACCCGCTCGAGCAGTCCCTTCCACTCCGCGAGATCGGCGACCGTGTCGTCGAGTCGGAGGATCGAGCACACCTCGTCGTCCAGTCCTTCGTCGTGCAACATCAGGGGCACCTGGTACAACGTGTCGGCATCGGTGGCGTTCACCACGCCGGCGACCGGAACGTCGCACAACGCGGAGATCTTCGCCTTCAGCTCGGGTGAGATCGCCTCGACACTGCGGCACACGATGACGTCGGGTTGGATCCCCCGCCCGCGCAGCTCGGTCACCGAGTGCTGTGTCGGTTTGGTCTTCTGCTCACCCGACGGGCCGATGTAGGGGATCAACGTCACGTGCAGGTAGCACACGTTTTCGCGGCCGACGTCGAGACGGAACTGCCGGATCGCCTCCAGGAACGGCAGGATCTCGATGTCGCCGACCGTGCCACCCACCTCGGTGATCACCACGTCGGTGCCGTCGTCGCCCAGATCGCTGTCGACGGCCAGTGCGGTGATCCGTCGCTTGATCTCGTCGGTGATGTGCGGGATCACCTGGACCGTGCGGCCCAGATAGTCGCCGCGACGCTCCGCGGCCAGCACGCTCGAGTAGATCGATCCGGTGGTGGCGTTCGAGTGACGGAAGAGGTTCTCGTCGATGAACCGTTCATAGTGACCGAGGTCGAGGTCGGTCTCGCCACCGTCGTCGGTGACGAACACCTCACCGTGCTCGAACGGGTTCATCGTCCCGGGGTCGACGTTGATGTACGGATCGAGCTTCAGCATCGTGACGCGCAGCCCCCGCATCTTCAACAATCGTCCCAGTGAAGCGCCCGTGATGCCCTTGCCGAGTCCGCTGGCCACCCCACCGGTCACGAAGATGTGTTTGGTCACGGGCTTCCAGTCTAATCACGCCCGGAGGCGGGGACGACCGCGGTCGCGGTTTCGCCGATGCCGTACGAGCCGAAACGCCCGTCGGCCGCTTCGACGAGCGCGAACACCGTCGCGACGTTCCCTTCGAAGGATCCGAGGTTGTCGACCGTCGAGACGTGTCCTTCGACGCCGTCCCGGGCGAGCAGGGGCGCCAGGAACGGATCACCGCCCGGATCGCCGGGATCCTTGGGACCCGACGCGGCGACCTGGGCGACCGGGCCGAGAGCGGCCATCGTCGCGACGAGGGGTACGAGCACCCGGCTGGTCACCGCGGCGGGCTCGGTCCCGGCGACCACGACGTAGCGGTAGCCGGTGCCCTCGGCCAGCGCGGGTGATTCGAGCACGGGAGCGTCGCTGGACTGTGACCCGGCCGGCCGGAAGCTCAGGAAGCCGTTTTCACGCAGCACCCCGATGACGTCGGGCTGGCTGGGCGGGGGCACGGTCGTTTCGGGCGGCTCGGTGTCGTCGGGCCGGGTGGGCGGGGGCACGGTCGTCGACGACGTGGTCGAGGTCGGTACGCCCTTCAGGTCGGTTCCCGGGAGGGCCGCCTGGGACAGTGCGATCGCGAGCTGACGGACGACCGCCGCCTGGACGTTGCTCCGGGCAGGGACGTCGAACCGTTCGCGCAACCGGTCGGCGTCGGCGTCGCCGAGGACCATCCGGTCGTCGACCACGAGGGTCCCGTCGAGGTCGGCCCCGGCGTCGTTCAAGGCGGTGGTGGCCTGCGCGAGGACGTCCTTGTCGGCGTCTTCGCTCGCGATGATCAACACGGGCACGTCGTTCAGCGCCTGCGCGACGGCGCTCGGCAGGACGTTCTTGGCCAGCGCGTCGTCGACGTTCTCGTCGGTGTCGGTGCGTTTCGACAGCTCGCTCGACAACTCGCCGTTGGTCTCGTGCACGGCGGCGCTGCGTGCCTCGGCACGGTGCAGGTTGGCCTTCAGGCCGTCGACGGTCGCCTTGGAGACCACCGTCGTCCCCATGAGGATCCCGATGATCAGGGCCAGGAAGACCGCGGTGAGACTGACGATGTGGTAGCGGAAGTTGATCACTCAGGGCTCCGGTTGGACGGTCATCGCCATGCCAGCCAGAAGCTGCGCACGAACAGTCGGACGGGTTCGCTCATCAGCCCGACGACCACGAGGGCGGTCAGTGCAGACACGATCAACAGGACGATGTCCATGGTACGGACCGTCGAGTGGTACAGCCTCGACACGCCGCGGGCGTCGACCAGCCGGGACCCGACCTTCATCCGCACCAGCACGGTCGAGGCCATGCCGTTGCGCCCCTTGTCGAGGAAGTCGATCATCGACGTGTGCGAGCCCACCGCGACGATCAGTTCGGCGCCCCGTTCGAACGCCAGCAGCATCGCGATGTCCTCGCTGGTGCCGGCGGCACGGAAGACCTCGTGGTCGAGCCCGAGCGCGTCGAGACGTTTCGAGCCGGGCGCGTCCCCGCTGAGATACCCGTGCACGACGAGCACGGCGCCACAGCGCAGCGCCCTCTCCGACACCGAATCGAAGTCGCCGATGATCACGTCCGGGGTGCAGCCGGACTCGAGCAGGGCGTCGGCTCCGCCGTCGACCCCGATCAGGACCGGGTCGAGGTCACGCAGGTACCCGGTGCGCTTGAGCAGGGCCAGGTCCTCCTTGTAGTCGGCGCCGCGCACGACGATCAGGGCGTGGCGTCCGGCGAAGGAGACGGGGATGTCGGGCAGATCGGGCTCGTCGAGCAGTAGGTGCTTCTCCCGGCGCAGATACGAGATCGTGTTGTCCGCGAACCGTTCGAGTTCGGTTCCCATCGACTTCCGCAGCACCTCGAGCCGCTCGCTCACCACGTCGACCGACAGGCTGACCCCTTCGGCCACCGTCTTGCCGGAATGTCGCACCGTGTCGCCGTCGACCTCGACGATCTGCCCTTCGCTCAGCCGGTCGAACAGACTCGCATCGGCCTGGTCGATGAGCGGGATACCGGCACGGGTGATCACGAGCGGCCCCTGGTTGGGATAACGCCCGGTCATCGACTCGGCCACGTTGATCACGGCGCCGACCCCGCAGGCCACCAGTGTCTCCGCGGCGACGAGGTCGATGTCGGCGTGGTCGATGACGGCGATGTCGCCGGGGCGCAGCCGGGCCGTGAGATCCTTCGTGCGCTTGTCGAGCCGGACGACCCCGGTGACGACGGCGTCGGCGGCCTGGTCGGTCACGGCGTCGCTCCCCCGGCCGTGGCGGCCAACAGCTCGCGGGCATGGGCCCGCGCGGCGTCGCTGTGGGGTCGGCCGCTCAGCATCCGCGAGAGTTCTCCCACCCGTGCCTCGTCGGTGAGGCTGCTCGCTTCGGTCCGGGTGGCGCCCGCCTCGACGACCTTGGTGACGCCGATCTGGTGGTCGGCGGCCGCCGCAACCTGGGCCAGGTGGGTCACCACCAGCACCTGGCGGTCGCGTCCCAGACGGCGGAGCGCGTCGCCGACCGCGATCGCCGCCGAGCCACCGATGCCCGCGTCGACCTCGTCGAAGACCACGGTGTCCTGGTCGCTCGCCGACACGAGGCGCAGGGCGAGCATGGCCCGCGCCAGCTCCCCGCCGGACGCGGCTCGGACGAGCGGGGCGGGCGAGGTGCCGGCGTTCGCCGCGAGGCGCATCTCGACGGCGTCGCCGGGATCGTCGGTCCCGATCGTGACCGAGAACACCGCGGCGGGCATCGCCAGCGCCCGCAGTTCGGTCTGCACGCGACGCGCCAGACGGGGAGCCGCCTTCCGGCGGACCCCGGCCACCTCGGCCGCCGCGGCGGCCACCGCCCGTGACGCTTCCTCGAGACGTGCGGTCAGCTCCGCGGCGCGTTCGTCGGCGTGCTCGAGGTCGCCGAGACGCGCGGCGAGCCGGGCGTGTTCGGCGATGACGCCGGCGAGGGTCCCGTCGCCGTGACGACGCCGCAGCGTGGCGAGGAGTTGCCGCCGTCGGGTCACCGCCTCGAGTCGTTCGGGGTCTTCGACGATGGTCTCGGCCCGACGGCGCAGCTCCGCGGCGACGTCGACGAGTTCGGCGGTGAGACCGCGGATGCGACCGTGTTCGGCGGTGAAGACGTCCGCCGACGCGAGCGCGGCCGAGGCGGCGCCGAGGGTGTCGAGTGCCCCGCCGTCGTCGTTGAGCAGCGCCAACGCCTCGGCCGCCCGGGCGCGGTTCGCGGCGACGTCGCCGAGCGCCGCCTGTTCGGCGGCGAGGTGCTCGTCCTCGTCGGGATCGCCGACCGCGGCCTCGTCGAGTTCGGCGAGTTGGAAGCGCAGCAGTTCGATCTCACGTTCGCGGGACGCCAGGTCACCCCCCACCGACGCCAGGTCGTCCTCGATCGACCGGTACCGGGCCCGGGCCTCGTGCAGCTCGCCGAGATCGGTGCCCGCGAAGCGGTCGAGCGCGGCTCGCTGCCCGGCGACGCCGAGCAACGACTGCTGGCCGTGTTGTGCGTGGACCTCGACGTGGCGGGCGACCACTTCGGCAAGGCTCCGTGCCGTCGCCATCTGGCCGTCGACGTACGCGCGGGACCGTCCGGTCGCGGGGACGACCCGCCGGACGACGACCTCGGAGTCGCCGCTCACGAAACGTCCTTCGACGACGGCTTCCGCGGCGCCTTCGCGGACCGCCTCGGCGTCGGCCCGACCGCCGCTGAGCAGGTCGATGGCATCGACGATCAACGTCTTGCCGGCGCCGGTCTCACCGGTCAGTGCGGTCATGCCCTCGCCGAGCACGAGGCGCAGGTCGGTGATGACCCCCAGATCGGACACGGCGAGTTCGGCCAGCACGTCCGCCTCACCGATCGTTCAGGCCGAACTTGGACTTGAGCACCCGGTGGAAGTCGCTCCCGTCGAAACGGACGAGGCGCGCCACGTCGGTCGAACCGGTGCAGATCACCGCGTCACCCTCGGCGAGGTCGGCGATCATGCGCCCGTCGGCGAGCAGCATCCCCGGACGCGGGCCGACCAGTTCCAGCCGGATGACCGTGTCGGGTCCGAGCACGAGCGCCCGGTCGAACAGCATGTGCGGCGACACCGGGGTGACGATCAGCGCACGATGGCTCGGCGCCACGATCGGGCCCCGAGCGCTGAAGGAGTACGCGGTCGATCCGGTCGGGGTGGCCACGATGAGGCCGTCGGCGGCGTAGGTCGTGAAGAACTCGCCGTCGAGGGAGACCGAGATCCGCACGGTGTGCCCCATCGGCGTCTTCTCGAGGACGATCTCGTTGAGCGCCTCGGCCGACACCGCTTCGGCGCCCCTTGACGCGAACTCGACACGGGCGGTCGCCAGCATCCGCTCCTCGATCTGGTAGCGGCCCGAGAAGAAGCGTTCGAGCGCGTCGGTCAGCTCGGCGGGTTCGATCGCGCTGAGGTACCCGAGCTGCCCGACGTTCACGCCGAGGATCGGCACCCCGTGGGACGCGACCCGGCTCACGGTGCGCAGCATCGTGCCGTCGCCGCCGAAACACACGGCGAGGTCGAGGTCGGCGACGAATGCGGTGTCATCGCAGCCCAGGTCGCCCAGGCCGAACCGCTTCGCCTCTGACGCCACGAGCCGGACCTCGTGGCCGTGCCCGGAAGCCCAGTCGATCGTCATCTGCGCGAGACGCCCGGCGAGGCTCCGCTCGGGATGCAGGACGATGCCGATGGTGCCCATCAGTCGAGCTTTCCGATCACGCGGGAGAACGCGGTTCCGCGGTCATCGGGTGTGCCGGGCGCGCCGGCGACGAGATGGAGGAAGAACTCGACGTTGCCCGTCGCCCCGCGGATCGGAGAAGCCATGACCCCCATCATGCCCGCTCCGGCACGTGCGAAGGCGTCCGCTGTGCGCTCCAGGGTCCGACGCCACACGGCCGGGTCGGTGATCACCCCGGCACCGCGGTCGGCCTCGCGCCGCGTCGCCTCGAACTGCGGTTTCACGAGGACGACCAGGTCGCTGTCGGGCCCGGCGAGTTCGACGAGGTTGCCGGCCAGGGGAACGAGGGAGATGAACGACACGTCCACGGTCACCAGGTCGCACCCTTCGGCGATGTCGTCTCTGGTGAGCACCCGGATGTCGGTGCGCTCACGGACCTCCACGCGTGGATCGTCGCGCAGGCGCTCGTGCAACTGGTTGGTGCCGACGTCGACCGCGAGGACCGATCGTGCGCCCCGGGCGAGCAGACAGTCGGTGAATCCACCGGTGGAGGATCCGACGTCGAGCGCGACGCGGCCTGCCGGCTCGACCCCGAAGGTGTCCAGCGCACCCTCGAGCTTGCGGCCGGCGCGGGAGACGAACCGGGGCGGCGGCGGGACGACGGTCAACGGCTCGGCGGGCGTGACCCGGCGGGTCGGTTTCTCGGCGACGGCGCCCGACACCAGGACCCGGTGGGCGGCGATGAGCATCCGCGCATGACCGTCGTCGGTCGCGAGGCCCCGCCGGACGAGTTCCGACGTCAGCGAGCGCCGTGGGGCGTTCAGCGGCGCGGGGCCGCCTTCTTCGCGGGGGCCTTCTTGGCTGCCGACTTCTTCGCGGCGGCCTTCTTCGTGGTCGACTTCTTGGCCGACGACTTCTTGGCCGGCGACTTCTTGGTTGCGGTCTTCTTCGACACCGAATCGATCCGCTTCTCGAGGCGGTGGATGTCGGACTTGGTGGCGAGACCCAGTGCTTCGACCTGGGACGCCACCTCGCTGCGCACCTGGGCGAGCAACGCCTCGGTGGTGGCGCGGCTGCGGTCGATCAGGTCCTGGACCGCCTGGGAGGCCTGGGAGGCCTGCACCTCGCCGGCGGAGACCAACTCGGACACGATCGCCTCGGCCCGCTTCTGCGTGAGTTGGGTGAACGCCGCACCGGCGTCGAGGTAACGCTTGAGGACATCACTCTGTGCCATGGCAGGAAGTGTAGGGGCGTCGACGACGCGCTTGCAAAAGTTTGCAGGCCGTTCCGCGGGCCGTTCTCGGAGGATCCGTCGGCGGTCTGCTAGGAACAGACCCCGTGCCCGAATTCAGACCATTCCGTGGAATCCGCTACGACACGACGCGTGCGCCGATCGGCGCGGTGACGGCGCCGCCGTACGACGTGATCGGGCCTGCCGAGCGGGCCGCACTGCTCGCCCGGGACCCGCACAACGTCGTCCGGATCGACCTGCCCGACGAGGCCGACGGCCCGGGCCGCTACGAGGCGGCGGCGCGGACGTTCGCGGCATGGCTCGACCAAGGCGTGCTGGTCCGCGACGACGAGCCGGGGTTCTACGTGTACCGGATGGACTACACCGACGACGCCGGCCGGTCCGCGCACACGCTCGGCGTGCTGGGGGCGTTGACGCTGAGCCGTCCCTCCGACGGCGAGATCCTCCCCCACGAGCACACCACACCCAAGGCGAAGACCGACCGCCTCGACCTGCTCCGGGCGACCCGGGTGAACCTGTCGACGATCTGGGGTCTGTCGCTCACCCCGGGGCTGACCGAGGCGTGCCGCGTCGATGCCGAACCCGACGAGACCTGGACCGACGACGAGGGCGTGACGCACTCGCTGTGGCGCCTGACCGACGCCGGAACATGCCGCCGGATCGCCGACGCGGTCGGCGCCTCGCCGGTCGTGATCGCCGACGGCCACCACCGCTACGAGACCTCGGTGACCTACGCCGAGGAACGGCGCGCGGCCGACGACGATCCCGAAGGTGCGGCCGCCGCGCTGTGTTACGTGGTCGAGTTGACCGAGGGCGAGTTGACCGTGCGGCCGATCCACCGCTTGCTGAGCGGGGTCGACCGGGCGGCGCTCGACCGGGCGCTCGACGCGTCGTTCACCCGCGCCGACGCCGGCCCGGTCTCCGGCGACGTCACGTCCCGCATGGCCGAGGCGGGCGCGCTCTGCCTGGTGGCCGACGACGGGACCGGCACGTTTCTCGTCCCACGCGACGGAGCCTTCGACGACGTCGACGACCTCGACTCGGCGCGCCTCGCGCACGCTCTCGATGCACTCGACGGCGTCGAGGTCCGCTACCAGCACGGCGTCGACCACGTCCTCGGCGCCCTCGCCGCCGGCGAGGCCGACGTCGGCGTCCTGCTCAGGCCGGCGACGGTCGCCCAGATCGACGCGAACGCCCACGCGGGACGGCGGATGCCGCCCAAGACCACGTTCTTCCATCCCAAGCCCCGTACGGGGCAGGTGTTCCGCGCAACCGATTGAACCGCTACTCGACCGTCCAGGTCGGCAGCGAGCTCAACAACTCGTCGAGGTCGCCCGGGCCCTTGGCGGCCTGGGCCGCGACGAGCTGCTGGTTCATCTCGGTGCCGTAGTCGGGGCGTTCGACCGCCCGGAACACGCCGATCGGCGTCGGTACGGTCGGCCCCTTGGCCAGGCGCGAGAGCTGGAAGGCGAGGCCGGGATCGTCGCGGGCCTCGTCGTGGACGAGGATCGAGTCGATCCCGACGTCGGCGACGTCGACGATCTCGAGCCGTCCGTCGCCCGAGAGGCGCACCCCGCGTTCGCCTTCGGGGCCGAAGACGATCGGCTCGCCGTGCTCGAGCGGGATCAGCATCCGGGGTCGGTTCGCCTTGGAGGTGATGGCCTCGAAGGCGCCGTCGTTGAACACGTTGCAGTTCTGGTAGATCTCGACCAGCGCGGCACCCTTGTGGTCGTGGGCCCGACGGAAGGTCTCCATCATGTGCTTGCGGTCCATGTCGTGGGTGCGGGCGACGAAGCTCGCCTCGGCGCCCAACGCGAGGCTGACCGGGTTGAACGGTTCGTCGAGCGAACCGAACGGCGTGGACTTGGTGACCTTGCCGACCTCGGAGGTCGGCGAGTACTGCCCCTTGGTGAGCCCGTAGATCTGGTTGTTGAACAGCAGGATCGTGAGGTTCACGTTGCGGCGCAGGGCGTGGATCAGGTGGTTGCCGCCGATCGACAGCGCGTCGCCGTCACCGGTGATCACCCACACGTCCAACTCGGGGCGGGTGACCGCCAGCCCGGTCGCCACCGCGGGTGCACGGCCGTGGATCGAGTGCATCCCGTAGGTGTTCATGTAGTACGGGAAGCGTCCCGAGCAGCCGATCCCCGAGATGAACACGGTGTCCTCGCGCCGGACGCCGAGTTCGGGCATCAGCAGTTGCACCGCGGTGAGGATCGAGTAGTCGCCACAACCCGGACACCAGCGGACCTCCTGGTCGCTGGACCAGTCCTTTCGGGTGGTGACGGGAATCGTGTCGGTCATGCTTCCTGCCCTTCGAGTGCCGCGATGATGGCCCGTTCGATCTCCCCGGCGGTGAAGGGGGCTCCCTGCACCTTCGACAGCGACTTGGCGTCGACGAGGTATTCCGCCCGGAGCAGCAGGGCGAGTTGCCCGAGATTCATCTCGGGCACGAGGATCTTGTCGTAGCGACGCAACACGTCGCCGAGGTTCGCGGGCAACGGGTTGAGGTGCCGCAGGTGGATGCGGGCGACCTTGTGGTCCCGGACCCTGCAGCGGTCGACCGCACCACCGATGGCGCCCCAGGTCGAGCCCCAACCGACCACGAGGATGTCGGCGTCGGGGTCACCCTCGGGCACGACGTCGTCGACGTCGGCGACGATGCCGGCGATCTTGTCGGCCCGCAGGTGCACCATCTTGGAGTGGTTCTGCGAGTCGTAGGAGACGTTACCGGTACCGTCCTCCTTCTCGAGCCCGCCGATGCGGTGCTCCAACCCGGGCGTACCCGGCACGGCCCAGGGCCGGGCGAGCGTCTCCGGGTCGCGGTCGTAGCCGTGGAAGATCGGGTTGCCCTCGGGATCGACGCTGTTGGGTTCGGTGGCGAACGAGGTCGAGATGTCGGGCAATGTCGAGACGTCGGGCAGTTTCCACGGCTCGGAACCGTTCGCCAGGTAGCCGTCGGAGAGCAAGATGACCGGCGTCCGGTACTTCAGCGCCATCCGGGCCGCCTCGATCGCACAGTCGAAGAGATCCGACGGGGTCCGAGCGGCGATGACGGGCAGCGGTGATTCACCGTGGCGACCGAACATCGCCTGGAGCAGGTCGGCCTGTTCGGTCTTGGTCGGCAGACCGGTCGAGGGACCGCCGCGCTGGACGTCGATGATCAGCATCGGCAACTCGAGGTTCACGGCCAGCCCGATCGCCTCGGACTTGAGCGCGACCCCTGGACCGGACGTCGTGGTCACGGCGAGCTGGCCGCCGAACGACGCGCCCACCGCCGAGGTGACCGCGGCGATCTCGTCCTCGGCCTGCAGGGTGCGCACGCCGAAGTTCTTGTGGCGCGACAGCTCGTGCAGGATGTCCGAGGCCGGGGTGATCGGGTACGAGCCCAGGTACACGGGAAGCTCGGCGAGGTGGCCCGCGGCGATGATGCCCCAGGCGAGCGCCGTCGAACCGGTGATGTTCGTGTACGTGCCGGGCTCCAGGCGAGCCGGCTTGACCGTGTAGGAGTTGCCGAAGAGTTCCGCGGTCTCGCCGAAGGCGTGACCGGCCCCGAAGGCGACGCGGTTCGCTTCGGCGACCTCGGGGGTCTTGCCGAATTTCTGCTCGATCCAGTCCAGGGTCGGCGCGGAGGGACGTGAGTACATCCACGACACCAGTCCGAGTGCGAAGAAGTTCTTTGAACGCTCGGCGTCACGTGGCTTGACGCCCAGCGGCGCGACCGCGTCCTTGGTGAGCTGGGTCATCGGGACCTCGTACACGGTGTACCCGCGCAACGAGTCGTCCGCGAGCGGGTCGGCCTCGTAGCCGGCCTTCGTGAGGTTGCGTTCGCCGAAGGCGTCGGTGTTGACGATGATCGTGCCGCCTCGCTCGAGACGATCGAGCTGGGACTTGAGCGCAGCCGGGTTCATCGCGACCAGCACGTTGGGCGCGTCGCCCGGTGTGGTGATCTCGTGGTCGGAGATGTGGACCTGGAACGCCGAGACGCCGGCGAGCGTGCCGGCGGGGGCCCGGATCTCGGCGGGGTACTCGGGCAGGGTCGCGAGATCGTTGCCCAACACCGCACTGGCGTTGGTGAACCGCGTGCCGGTGAGCTGCATCCCGTCGCCCGAGTCGCCGGCGAAGCGGATCACGACGCGGTCGAGCTCGACCGATTCCGATTGACGTTGGGCCGTATCGGCCACGAGGGCCCCCTAGAAGGAGTGACGATGACGATTCAGGTTGCCGCGCCCGTCACCGGATCGCAAAATCACCGGCGCATTCGTGACCGGTGTCTCAGGTGTCGGCTCAAGCGACGGTGATCGACGCGTCCAGGTACACGTCCTGGATGGCGTTGAGCAGCTCGACGCCTTCGGCCATCGGCCGCTGGAACGCCTTGCGGCCACTGATCAGGCCCAGTCCGCCGGCCCGCTTGTTGACGACCGCGGTGCGCACCGCCTCGGCGAGGTCGCTCGCCCCCGAGGACGCGCCGCCGGAGTTGATCAGTCCGATCCGGCCGGCGTAGCAGTTCACGACCTGCCACCGGGTCAGGTCGATGGGGTTGTCGGTGGTGAGTTCGTCGTAGACCAGCGGGCTGGTCTTGCCGTAGCCCTTCAGCGCGTTGAACCCGCCGTTGACCTCGGGCAGCTTCTGCTTGACGATGTCGGCCTCGATCGTGACGCCGATGTGGTTCGCCTGGGCCGTGAGGTCCGCGGCGGTGTGGTAGTCGACGCCGTCGACCTTGAAACCGGGGTTGCGCAGGTAGCACCACAGCACGGTGAACATGCCCAACTCGTGGGCGTGCTGGAAGGCCTCGGCGACCTCGACGATCTGGCGACCCGATTCCTCGGAACCGAAGTAGATCGTGGCGCCGACGCCGGCCGCGCCGAGGTCGAACGCCTCCTCCACCGAACCGAACATGATCTGGTCGAACGAGTTGGGCAGGGTGAGCAGCTCGTTGTGGTTCAGCTTGGCGATGAAAGGGATCCGGTGGGCGTAACGCCGCGAGCACATGCCGAGCACGCCGAAGGTCGTGGCGACGGCGTTGCAGCCGCCCTCGATCGCCAGCTCGATGATGTTGCGCGGATCGAAGTACGCGGGATTCGGCGCGAACGAGGCCGCGGCGGAGTGCTCGATGCCCTGGTCCACCGGCAGGATCGACACGTAGCCGCTCCCCCCGAGCCGACCGTGGCCGAACAGTGAGGCGAGGTTCCTTAGCACCTGGGGCGACCGATCGGTGTCGACCATCACCCGGTCGAGGTAGTCGGGGCCGGGCAGGGTCAACTCTGCGGCCGGGATTCCCTTGGCCTCGTGACCGAGAAGATCGTCGGCCTCGTCACCGAGTAGGGCTGCGATGTCCACTTGGATCAAGCTCCTGATGTCATGTCAGCGGCCGTCGACACGGCCGTCGGTGCCTTCACGCTAGCGCAGCGAGGCCAAGCGATCGACGACATCGCCGAAGTCCGGATCGTGCATCTGGATCCAGGAGAATCCCGATCGTGCGGCGGGCAGATCACCGGCCCGTTCGTGCAGGTCCGCGAGGGCGTACGCCAGACGCAGATGCCGCTCCTTGGGCTTCTTCACGCGTCGCCGGCCCGCCTCCATGAGGGCCACGGCGTCGTCGAGACGGCCGCGGTCCGCGAGTGATCCGGCCATCACGATGCGCCCTTCGGCCACCAGGTCGGCGCTCGGCGACGCGTGGCGGAGCGCATCCCAGTACTCCTCGACCGCGCGGTGACGGCCCACCGCCCGTGCACAGTCGGCGAGGACCGGATGCTGCTCGGTCGAACCGGTGAGGGTCGTGAACGCCTCGAGCTCGACGGTGGCGTCCTTCCAGCGCCCCAGACGGTAATGGGTCAGCCCGGTGAGTTCGCGTACCTCGGCGACACCCGGCGCGTCGCGGGCGAGCGGGCGCAGGATCTTGAGCGCGTCCCCGTAGCGCTCGCGCGCATAGGCCCGGGACGCTTCCTCGAGCTTCTGCTCCAGCCGTGCGGCCCTCTGCGCCGATCCCAGACCGTCGAAGAGTCCCGCTGCCGTCGCCTTGCGAGCGGAACCGTCCCGGCGCTCGGGACGGCCGGCGGGCCGTGACCGCCGGGACCCTCTGCGCACCGCGTCGAGCGCCTCGGCCTCGACGCCGGTGAGGATCCACTCGTCGGTCCCGGCGACCGGATCGGGCCGTTCCGCCGCCTCGGCCCCGTCACGTTCGGGTCGCGCCCTGGGAGGTTGAATCCCACTGGTGCGGCCGCGGCGGGGATCGACCCGTGCGGCGCCGCGCCGCGCCACGCCGCCCCAGTTCGGCTTCTCGCTCCAGTCGGTGTCCTGGGAACGCCGTTCGGGCTTGCCGCGGCCCGG